>JAFGNO010000072.1 GCA_016926985.1 Anaerolineae bacterium | reverse complement strand
GGTTATTGTATACTCCGTGGAGAAAACTGGCACACAAACGATTTACTACACCCTGAAGTCTCTCCAACTACGCGATCCTGTATATCATACGCATTATCTGACAACGGTAGCTATCAATCGTATTGTTGCCGGGCCTAAGACACACCGTAAGCAAACCAAACTCAATGAAATTAGTAAGTTAAAGCAACGTGTCAGGTTTGGACGGCACAAGCACTGGCGGATTATCACGCTGGTGCGCAACCCGATCGCACGTAGCATTTCGGCGCTGTTCCATATCTACAAAAAATACGAACCTAATTGGGATGTCGGGAATATCCCCGCTGAGACAGTAAAGGATCTCCAGAATCATTACGCCCGCAAAGTTGATAACTACATTTCCCAGATGGCAAAATGGTTTGAGGATGAACTGCAACAGTTCTTTGGGATTGACGTCTACGCCCAGCCGTTTCCCCATGAGCAGGGATATATGATCCTGCGCAGCAGGCGTGCTGACGTGCTGGTCATCCGCCTCGAGAATCTAAATGTTTGCTATCGGCAGGCATTTTCCGAATTCATGGATATTGATATCCCACAGCTCGAACATCACAACCGCTCTGAGGACAAAGGCTATCGAGAGATCTACAAGCGCTTTAAAGAAGAAGCTCTGCTCCCGGGTTGGGCTGTGGAGGAGATGTGCAGCTTACGCTACACCCAACATTTCTACACCCCCCAGGAGATTGAACGTTTCCGATCTGCCTGGAAAACTGCCCCCGATGCACCGAGAGAGTAGCACGTCGTTCCACACCGGTCACCTTTGTGTTATTTTGCTATGGTAAGCTGCATAAGCTTGCCGGCTCGCCACCTCGGTGTTATATTTGCCCCACTCGGTGATGGGTGTCATTTGCCCTCGTAGCTCAATGGACAGAGTGATGGTCTTCGAAACCAGAGGTTGCAGGTTCGAGTCCTGCCGGGGGCACTGGTCTATAGTATCCTGCACATGGTGCCAGGGCAATCGCATTTGATTTCTTAACATTTGGGTATCGGTCAATGCTTGAGTACAAAACTAGGCGAACAGTAGGCAAAATTCAAGTGCATTGAGAAAACCCGGTTGTACTAAATGCAATTGCCCTGCGCATGGTGCCAAAAAGGTTGACTCTCTCCCCCAATTCATGATAGACTCTCGCCAATAGACTATACATACAACAGGCTGTGATTGAGAGGAGTAGGCGGGGCCCTGACAGGTAGAGACGGTCGGGCCAGAGGCTGAAAGCCCCCACTGCCACCCCTGCCGAATGTCGCTCATGAGCCACCACGCTGAACCATGCATGTCGCAGTGCATCCAGTAAGCGTGCTCGGGTTGCGCCCGTTATAGCGTGTTGGAGAGTCGCTCGTCCTGACGAGCGAAAGTAAGGTGGTACCGCGGAAAATCCTTTCGTCCTTATAGGCGAGAGGATTTGTTCTTTAATACAGAAAGGGGGTGATGCACATGTCTACTGTTTATGACGAGGACGTTGATGGCGCAGGCAGCGTCCATACAGGTGTGTATCCCCCTGCGACCATGTGACAGGTAAAACAGAATAGAGGATTCTGAATGAACAAGAAAGAAATGCCGAAAACCTACGATTTTGCCTCGACCGAGCAGCGTCTTTACCACTGGTGGGAGGAGAGTGGCTGGTTTAAACCTGAGTGCGCCGGGCCTGACGCCGCACCCTATGTGATCAGCATTCCCCCGCCCAATGTTACCGGGGCGCTTCACCAGGGCCACGCGCTCTTTGTGGCGCTGGAAGACCTGATGATCCGCCATGCCCGGATGCGGGGATATGCTGCGCTCTGGGTGCCGGGGTCAGACCATGCTGGCATTGCTACTCAGCTCCAGGTTGAGAAGATGCTTGAAGAGGAAGGCACCAGCCGCCAGGAGATCGGACGCAAGGCCTTCCTCCAGCGCACCTGGGACTGGAAAAAGAAATATGGTGGGCGTATCACCGAACAGCTTCGCCGCCTCGGTGCAAGCTGCGACTGGGACCGCGAGCGATTCACGCTTGATAACGGATTGAGCCACGCGGTGCGTGAGGCCTTTGTGCGCTGGTATGAGCAGGGATTGATCTACCGGGGAACCCGCCTGATCAACTGGTCGCCTAATCTCCAGACAGCGGTCAGTGACCTGGAGGTGGAACGCATCGAGCAGGAGGGGAAGCTCTACTTCTTCAAGTACCCGATCAAAGGGGAAGAGGCCTTCCTGCCCGTCGCCACCACACGCCCTGAGACAATCCTGGGCGATACAGCAGTCGCCGTTCACCCGGATGATGAGCGCTACCAGGCTTATATCGGAAAGACTGCGCTGGTCCCGATGCTCAACCGCGAGATTCCGATCATCGCCGATGAATATGTTGATATGGAGTTTGGCACCGGGGCCTTGAAGCTGACGCCGGGGCACGATCCCAACGACTATGAGATCGGCATTGCGCATGGCCTGGAAATGATCAATATCCTGAACAAAGACGCCACACTCAACGAAAACGCCGGACCTTATGCCAGGCTTGACCGGTTCGAGGCACGGGACAAACTCTGGGCCGATATGGAATCCGCCGGTCTGACGCTCAAAACCGAGCCCTATACCCATGCTGTGCCAATTGCCCAGCGGGGTGGGGAGCTGATTGAGCCGATGATCAGCACCCAGTGGTTCGCTGACGTGACTGGCCCGGCGCAGTTGGCGCTGGAGGCTGTCAGGGATGGCCGAATCCAGATTGTGCCGGAGCGTTTCACCAAAGTGTGGGAGCACTGGCTGACCAATATCCAGCCCTGGTGCATCAGCCGCCAGTTGTGGTGGGGGCACCGCATCCCGGCCTGGCACTGCGCCGACTGCGGCGAGATCACGGTGCTGCGCGATGACCCTGACACCTGCATTCACTGCGGCTCATCCAGTATTGAGCAGGACCCCGATGTGCTGGATACCTGGTTCAGTTCCGGCTTGTGGCCCTTCAGCACGCTGGGCTGGCCCGAGCAGACACCAGACCTGGCCCGATACTACCCGACAACCATGATGGAAACCGGGTACGACATCCTGTTTTTCTGGGTTGCTCGCATGGTGATGATGGGACTCTCCTTCACCGGGACAGTTCCCTTCAGCGTCGTGTATCTCCATGGCATTGTCAGAGATGAGTTCGGCAGGAAAATGAGCAAGACTTCTGGCAACGTGGCCGACCCGATTGAGGTTATGGATGAATTTGGTACCGATGCTTTGCGGTTCACACTGCTGACTGGGTCATCACCGGGCAACGACATGAACCTGTCTCTGGAACGGATTGCTTCTAACCGGAACTTTGCCAACAAGATCTGGAATGCTGCCCGCTTCTTGGTGAGTAACCTCGATGGGGATGAACCATTGGGACTGCCGCCGGCCGACAATCTGTCCCTGCCTGACCGCTGGATACTGAGCCTTCTCCATCACCTGATTGGGCAGGTCAACCGGTTATTTGAGGGGCATCTCTATGGGGAAGCAGGCCGCCAGATTGTCGAGTTCCTGTGGGGCGAATATGCTGACTGGTATATCGAGATCAGCAAAATTTGGCTCTATGGGGAGGACGAGGCAGATAAGCGCCGCACGCGCCATATCCTGACTTACATTCTTGACCTGTGCCTGCGCATGCTGCATCCCTTCATCCCCTACGTGACGGAGGAAATCTGGCAGCATATACCGCATGAAGGGGAAACTATCATGTATGCTCCCTGGCCAGAAGCCGATGAACACTACCTCGATGAGGAAGCTGAAACCGGGATGGATTTGCTGATGACCCTGGTGAAGGGCATCCGGAATATCCGGTCGGAGTATAAAGTGCCGCCCTCCCGTGCGATTGAGATTCTCATTGAGGCCAGTGACAATGCCGATCTGCTGACCGGTAATCAAGAGATTTTCAATCGCCTGGCGAATGCTGATCCCGATAAGCTGCGTATCACATCCACCCTGCCGGAGCACACACACCAGGCCGCGGTAGTCGCCGCCAGCGGGGTGACCGTGTTCATCCCGCTCGCCGATCTGATCGATATTGATGCCGAGCGACTGCGCCTGCGTAAGGAACTGGAACAACTGCAAGGACTGATCGCACGTGCCGAAGCCGTGCTGGCGAACAATGATTTTGTGGAAAAAGCACCGGAAGAGGTCGTCCGGCGAGAACGGGATAAGCTGGCTGATTTGCAGGCTGCTTCCCAGAGTATTGACGACCGGCTAAAAATGCTTGATTGACAGCTTAAGGAGACCCCATTACCGGGGTCTCTTTCCTTATATGGCACTCTCAATGTGGCGCACATCGGGCGCCAGACTTATAATCCAACATATCTATAGACAAACAGGTACGATGTGAACATCTTGGATCAGGCGGATCAAAACCCAATATCAACTCCGGAACAGCCCCAGGCCGCCGCCGATGAACCGGTTTATACCGAAGAGTTGCTTCCAGTACCGGCTGGCAGCGATGTGGTTTCCCGCCCGGGCTCAATTCTGTATGAGATCGTCGAAACCCTGCTGCTGGCGGCCGTTATCTGGCTGGCCGTGAACTTTGCTACTGCTCGTTACGTGGTTGAGGGTCAGAGTATGGAGCCGAACCTGCACACCGGGCAGTTTTTGCTTGTCAGCCGTCTCAGCTATCTCCGAATCGGGGAGCGGATCCAGCTTGGAGAGCCGCAGCGGGGCGATGTGATCGTTTTTGACTATCCCGGGAATCCCGGTGACGATTATGTTAAGCGTGTCATCGGGCTCCCCGGCGAAATCGTAACCATCAGGGATGATGGTGTCATTCTAATCAACAATATACCCATCAGCGAAGCGCATCTCCCTGAAACAGCTGCGCCTGGCCCTTACCAGGGAAAAACTGGTACCTGGGAGGTGCCGGAGAGCGCATACTTTGTTCTGGGAGACAACCGCAATCATTCCAGCGACTCCCGCACCTGGGGCTTTCTTGAAGCGCGGTATATTGTCGGCAAAGCGTGGGTATCGTATTGGCCCCCCAGACACTGGGGGGTGATCGGTCACAGTAATTAGTGGAAGTAGGGTTGGCTGTTGTCTTACAACGCGGGTTTTGATGATACAGGAGAAAGATTGACACAGGACTTAAAGTGCATGGCTTGTCGTATGGGGTTGCTGCGACCAACGGCCATTACCTATTATCACTGGACAAACAGGAAACCCATCATTCTGCCAAATATCAGGGCCTGGGCATGTGATGTGTGTGGGGATATCATTCACGAATCGGATGCCATTGAACGGCTTGAACTGCTCTTGAAACACACCCCGCCAACCCGGTCTTTTCCCAGCAACTATCCCCTCGCTTCTTCCGAGACTGAGGATAGTCAGCCGCCGATACGAGGCAGGCTACGGAGTGTTTAACCCATGAATCTATGGCATGAGCTCCCTCCCGGCCCGGATATCCCGCAGGTGATCTACACAATTGTTGAGATACCTAAGGGAAGCCGCAATAAATACGAGTATCACAAGCAGGCAGGCGTGATCAAGCTTGATCGCGTCCTCTATTCCTCGCTTTACTACCCCGGTGATTACGGCCTGATCCCCAGGACTTATTATGAAGATGGCGATCCCCTTGATATCCTTGTGATGATCAACGAGCCTACATTCCCCGGGTGCATCATCGATGTGCGCCCAATCGGACTGTTCCGCATGATGGATCGCGGTGCGCCAGATGACAAAATCCTGTCCGTGCCTGACAAAGACCCGCTGTATCAAGACTATCACGACCTTTCCGATGTACCCAAACACTTTCTCAACGAAGTGTCCCACTTCTTTTCAGTCTATAAAGACCTGGAAGGCGCGCGCGTTGAAGTGATGGGCTGGGAACCAGCAGAAGTGGCCAAAGAACAGATCATGCACGCAATCAGGCTCTATCAGTCCACCTTTCAACCACCCAGGTTGTGAGTAAGCCCTGCGCATTTCGGGCTATTGTTGAATCTCTCTGGAAGGGTTGAACAATGACTGGCCCACAGATATTGATACTGGCCGACACCAGTGAGGCAGAGGCCATGCTCCGGAATACGGTGGATTCTGCCGGGTATATCTGCATCATCCCGGAGCAGTACAGCGACCCCTCAGACGGTGATATCATTCTGGTTGACGTCACACATCTGCGCGGGGATCCGCTGGCCAGTTTGCAAACACAGCGACACCTGGGACAGGGAGCCCCCGCCATCCTGATCGCCCCCCGTCTGACCACCGAGATGTCCGAGGTGCTGTTTGCCCTGAAAATTCGGGGCTTTATCCGCAAGCCTTTCACCACACTGGATTTGCTCGAGCAGATCGAGGCCTTAATAGCGCATATCCTGTCCGAGCAAGACCAGACCAATCTCAGAGTCGAACTTGAGGCGTCTCGGCAGAGCCTGTCGAGGCGGATTGGCGAGTTAAAAGCCCTTTCCAGGATAGGGCAGGCCATCGTTTCAACTACCGACCTGTCCGTATCCCTTACCCGGATTGCTGAGGCCGCCGCATTCCTCACCCGCGCCGATCAAGTGGTTATTTATCTCTGGGATAAGCAGGAAAGGGCCCTGCTGGTGCAGACCTCGCACGGAATTGAACCTGCTGTTCTCAATGCTCTTGCAATCCCTTCCAAAGAGACAGATGCATTCCAGGCCCTGTCCACCGGGCAGAAAATCGTCCGCGAACCGGGAGAATCCGGTCATGAGGTTGTGGCTGGATACCGGGTATTTGCTGCTTTGACCGTACCGGTAATTGTCAACCGGCAGGTCCAGGGTGTGATCGCTGCCTATAACCAATCTAAGCGCAGCTTTGATGCGGACGACCAGGCAGTTCTGTCAAGCCTTGCTGACTATACGGCCATCGCGCTTGATAAAGCCTGGCTTATTGAAGATGCACAGAGACGTTTGGATGAGTCCCTGATCGCGCCCCGAAATATCAGACTCCATGCCGAGACACTGCTCGACCCGGTAGATGGCATTGAGGCCCAGGTTGACACCCTTCTGTCTGGGGGGTTTGGTCCTCTCACCGAAGCACAGCACACGGCAGTAACCCACATCAAACAGGCCGCCGACCGGCTCACGGAGATCACCGGGTTCATCCGTGAGGAGCTTGCCAGGTTTGATGATCCTCCGCCTGCCTGATCCTGGTGGGCCGCCTGCTGGCAGGCAGAACCTATTGGTTCTGGCCTGCCTTATTCTGTGCGCCTTTTGTATGACCGGGTGCCGTGCCCCGGCTTCCATCCGTAACGCATCAACATTCACCCCATCCGCCATGACGCCCGGCGAATCGCTCGCAGCATCCATTCGTAATGCCTACCGCGTTGATGTTCCGGAAACCCGTCTGGCAGCAGTTTTGCAGGCAACTGGCGAGTTCTTGCGTGATGATTACATTTCTGCAATCAGCGATCAGGAGGCCTCTTCCTTTTATACGGATACTGCCTTTTCGTCCGGCAGTCTGGTGCTGCCTCAGCCTGCGCTGATCCAGAGAAATGCCGGGGCTGCTGTTGTGGCGCTTCCTGATGGGCTGGGATTATATCTGTACGATCTATCCATCCCTGCGCAACCTGTTGAGCTAACCCGCTGGACAGTTGGCCTGGATACAGTGGAAGTGGTCTGGTCTGGGAATGGGGTCGGGGTCGGGCTGCGTACGCAGGGAAACGACGGCATCTCCCGTGCTCATTTTGTTTTTGCCCGGCAGGCCCTGACCGGGTGGCAGGTTTCCTGGCAGAGTGATGAACAACCTGACTGGTGGTTTAATGCCTATAATGCCACCCTTGATATCGAGGAGGACCTGTCGGCGGTCAGAGTAACCGGAAGGGCCTACGCAACCACTCAGATTATCTATGAGCTGTCTGTCACCGACCTGCGAGAGTTTACGGTGACCTGGCAACGCCAGGGAGACAGCTATGTGCTGTCGCCACCTGTTGCCGCCTATCCTTCCTGGCGCGATTGGCTGTATGCCGTGTCTGTTCCCTCCCCACTGGCTGCAACCATTGAGTTTATCGAGCGCCTGCAGGATGAGGACACGGCCGGTGCATCCCGGCTGGTTGTAAGCCCTGATGTGCTTGATTCTGCTGTCAGTTACGGTCTTCATCTTCCCGGACGACGTTATCAGGTTGTTTCGCAGGGGGATGGGCAGATAACCATCCGGGAATTGGAAGGGATTTATGTCCTCTCAATGATCTCGCCCGTAAATCCTGGCGACCCCTGGAAAATTCTGGCGATATCACTGGTTGGCACTACCGGGCCGGATTCTTGATTGTTTATCCGGTGACCAGGTCAATCTGGAATGCATCCAGCACAGCCTGAATGGGATTGATCACCGAGATCAGGTCAGACCCGGAGAACAAAAGGCCAACCGCATTGCGCTCATAATCCAGCACAAGCGAGCCCGAGTCGCCCGGACGGCTGAGAGGAGCAGTCATAATCTGGTTTGCAAAGCGAGCAGTTCGTCCTGCATATTTCACATCCACGGTCACATCAACTTGCATGATCAGGCCCTGTGTCAGCCCGGTTGTGCGCCCGCTCTTGATGACTTTCATCCCCAGCGCCGGAGGGATGGTCCCCAGCGGCGCGCCCCCTACATCCACAATCCGTGGATCAATATCAACACCTGCGTCCGGCAGCACCAATGCCGCATCGACACAATTCAGCACCGGCCCAAGCGGGGCAGGGGGAAGTGATGGCCTAAAAAAGCGCATCAAAGTGCTGATCTGTTCCGCGCACCCTCCCGGTGATGCACCGCCATCGCCCTGATCCGAGATGTCCATGAATTGCAATGGCATATACTCAGCCAGGACACCAATTCGGTCAGCTTCTCTCCCCCCATCTCCGGGCGCCGGCTGGTAGATCGGGTCGCCCTCCAGGGCCTGATTGAGCAGTGCAAACACGTGATTGTTGCTCAGCAGGTACGGCTGACCATCTCGTTGCACCACACAGCCAATTGTCCCCGCGCTCCCCCGGTAATGCCCGGCAGACACCCCGGGTCGGACGGGTCGGAGCCGGCCATACCGATCAAGCGCCAGCGCATATATCTCGCCAGTTTCGACCACATCCGTGGGAACATCCTCTACTGTTTCAGGGATAATATCCTCCCTGTCCAGCTGGTCGACAGGCAGCTTTTGCTTGACCGATACCACGACACTCAGTTCACCAGTTGGCTGGTTATCGGTGGATTTATACCCTATACCGCAGGCCACCACGTTTTTGCGGCCCATAATGGCCCTTGAAGCACGCTCACGGACTGTGCTTATGGATCGCAGCAGACGGTAAAAATGGTTCTCGCTCACAATGGCTTACTCCTCACCGGGTTTCCCGTTATTGCTTCTCTTCCCATTGACGGATGGTGCACTGGATGAATTCTCGGACACGCTCGTCCGCAACATCGTTCACGCTTTCGACGAGATTCCCATCCACATCGACGATGATCCCAATGCCGGACGGTGCGGGGCGGATATGAATGCTCCGGCCCTCAAACTCCGCATTTTCTGCAAGGCGTTCCTGGAGCAGGTCTTCAATCTGTTCGGCGATGGTAGGAGGGGGCGGTATCACAATTTCCTCCTGCTGCGCTACCCGCCGGCCCAGTATTCCCCGTGCTTTCGGCGCGCTCTGTTGGGGCGCTGGCTGTTCCTGTGCGGGAGGTGCCGGCCAACTGCTTGATCTGTTATCAACGAGTGGGAAAACCGGTTCTGGCATATAGGGGTCCGGTGGTTGCACATCGCCCATGTCAGTCCCTGCAAAGGCAAGCAGCCCCTGTGCATTGCCCTGGATTTGCCTGGCTATTTCAGGATCTGGCACCTCCTGGAGCGTGCGATACCGTTTTCCCCCGACCTCAACCATCAGGCGGCCATCGGCCAGATCCCGGTATACCCGCATCACCTCAACAGCCTGACTGCCTGGCGGCGCAGCAGGAACGGGCTGCGCATTCCGTTTCTGAGGTTGCGAGGCACGATCTGGTTTGGGCAAAGCGGCGTCATCCCCCTGACTGAACGACCGCCACCACAGGTATAGCCCGATTATCAGGAGGCTGGCAATAACAACTGCTCCAATGGGTATCAACATAGGAAGAAAGGGTGAGTCCATTATGTTTCCTCTTACTGCTGGCACAGCGGGCAAAAATGGGTGCCCCGCTGTGCCAGGCGTATTTTCCGAATCGGGGTACCGCAGCGTGGACAGGGCTTATCCGATTGGCCATAGGCCTTGAAGTACTCCTGGGCGCTCCCGGTAGACCCATCTGGTTTGCGATACCAGTTCACGCTGGCCCCTTCCCGCTCGATTCCATCGGAGAGGACCTTCCGCACCGACCGGTAAAGCGTATCCTGTTCCTCTTGTGTAAGTGTATCAGCCTTACGCCGGGGGTCAATTCCCGCATACCACAGCGCCTCGTCCGCGTAGATATTCCCGATCCCGGCAACAATCGCCTGGTTCATCAGCAGGGGTTTGATCTGCCCAGCGCGACCTGCCAGCCGCTCACAGAAGACTTCAGGTGTAAATGAATCGTACAGAGGCTCAGGGCCCAGCTTGTCCAGGTACTTGCCTGGTGTGCTGGTCAAATAGACTCGCCCGAACTTACGCAAATCCGAGAATCGCAGCTCTTTGCCATTGTCGAGGGCAAATACCACACGCATCCACCGATCTTCCCCTGAGTCCTGTCCTGCTCCAGCTATATAAAGTCGCCCGGTCATTTTCAGGTGGATCAACAAGCTGTCGTTGGACAGATCCAACACAATATATTTTCCCCGCCTGCCAATCTCCTTTATCTGCTGTCCGGCAATCCGTTCCTCAAAGTCCGGAGCAGGCAGATCGGCCACTGTACCGGCCCAATAGACCTGCGCTGACCAAATGATTCGTCCGCGCAGCAGTGGATGTAATCCTCGCACTACCGTCTCAACTTCAGGGAGTTCTGGCACGTCACTCTCCGTCCATCTCATAAACCGGGGCAAACCCGCTCCAGATCACTGTCCAACAGCAGTCTTCTCCCGCCCTTTCCATATCATAAGCTTGAATAGAGGCCATGAGAGGGTATCCAAAGTCTCTATCAAAAACCATCTGAATGGCTGTTTCCCCTGGTTGGAAGGCTTCCATCTGCTCCTCAAGCCATCCGAATGCGTTGTCAGGTATTAAACTCGGGATCAACTGCCGGCACGAATCGGCAGGGAACCAGTGAGTATCTGCCGGGGTAGGCATTTCTAGAATTTTCCTGTCTTCCACTTCAATTGTCGCTGGCCCACACCGCGTTCCGTCGCCGCTTTCATATTCCACCGTAATCTGGTAGTGTTCAACCGTCAGGCTTGTCCATCGATCCTGCTGCCTGTCCAACTCATTTGTCACCCGTTGAGCCGTCACTACATCCCGGAGTGATTCCCATGGGTAGGGCCTTCCCAGCAGGGTCAGTACCAGCATCCCAATACTGCAGGCCAATCCAAGCAGCAGCAGAAATACCACACCCCGTGCCGTCAGCAGCCTGCGACGCTGTTGAAGTTTATTCCGGGCAGCCAGCCGTGCAGCCCGCTTCCGTTCCCGCCGCTCCCGCCCGCTCTCCGGCTTCACCTTTTTCTTTTCCGGCTTCATCAGTTGCCCGGCGGGTTTGCTCCGTCTGGTCCGGGCCATCAGACCTCCTCTCAAACTAATATCCAGCACTGTCAATGATGGCTTAAAGCGTCAATATTGAAAAGCGCAAAGAACCTTAAAAAATCTGGTTTTGATCCCTCCCCCCAGTCTTTGATATACAAATCATGGTATACTACCTTCACTTCGAACGTATTTCCACGCGGGCGTCGCGATCATACCGGTTCTTACTGGGTTCTGGGGTTTCAATGGGGTCATTTGCTCATCTGCACGTCCATACTGAGTATTCTCTTCTTGATGGTATGAGCCGCATCAAGGACCTTGCTGATTATGCAGCCCAGCTTGGGATGACTTCGCTTGCTATCACCGACCATGGCGTGATGTATGGCATCATTGAATTCTATCGCGCCTGCAAAGAACGGGAGATCAACCCAATTATTGGCATGGAAGCCTATATGGCTCCCCGCAGGATGACTGATCGGCATCCCGAATACGACCGCAGTGCCTACCACCTGCTGCTCCTGGCCGAAAACCAGGTGGGCTATAAGAATCTCCTGAAAATTGCGACGGCCTCCCAGTTGGAGGGCTTTTACTATCGCCCGCGCATTGACCACGAATTCCTGGCGGCTCATGCTGAGGGCCTGATCTGCACTACCGGCTGTATGGCGGCTGAAATTCCCCAGATGATCCTGGAAGGACGAGAAGAAGAAGCCCGCAAGTGGCTGGGATGGTACCAGGATGTCTTTGGACCGGATAATTTCTTCATCGAACTTCAGGAACACGATATCCCGGAGCTTCACAAACTGAACCGGGCGCTGGTCGATCTTGCCCCCTACGCCGAGATTCCTATGGTGGCCACTAACGATGTCCACTACGTGCGTCGCGAAGATGCTGATCCTCATGATGTGCTGCTTTGCATTGGTACCAGCAGCCTGGTCTCAGAAAAAAAACGCCTCAAGTTCAGCGATGACAGCTATTACCTGCGCTCACCGGAGGAGATGGCTGCACTCTTTGCCGAAGTCCCCTCCGCAGTCACCAATACCGGTCAGATCGCCGAAAGGTGCCACGTCAACCTGGATGATAAAACCTATAAACTCCCGGTCTTTTCTGTGCCGGAGGGTTTTAGCGCCGAGACCTACCTGCGGCACCTGTGCATCCAGGGCATCGAGTGGCGCTATGGGGGCCGGGCAACCTCGCCGGAAATACAGCAGCGCCTTAATTATGAGCTGGATACCATCCACGAGATGGGCTTTGATGCCTATTTCCTCATTGTCTGGGATCTCTGCGAGTTCGCCCGCAGCCAGGGCATCTGGTGGAATGTGCGCGGGTCAGGCGCTGGTTCTGTGGTAGCTTATTCTCTTGGGATCACCAATATCGATCCCCTGGAAAACGGGCTGCTCTTTGAGCGATTCCTCAATCCCGAACGCGTGAATATGCCGGATATTGATATTGACTATCCGGATGATCGGCGCTCGGAGATGATCGAGTACTGCGTCCATAAATACGGAGAGGATAAAGTTGCCCAGATTATCACCTTTGGTACGCTAGGTGCACGGGCGGCCATCCGCGATGTTGGCCGGACACTGGATATTCCACTCGGGGAGGTGGATGCGCTGGCCCGTATGATCCCAGCTATCCCCGGCAAACCGGTGACTATCAAGGGCGCCCTTGAGCAGAACCCTGATTTAAAAACTGCCTACGACGACCCGGATCGGCCCTATATCAGGAGACTGCTCGATACTGCCATGCAGCTTGAAGGTATTGCCCGGCACGCCAGCACACACGCCGCCGGCGTGCTGATCGCCGACAAACCGCTTGTTGAATATACGCCACTGAACCGCGCCACCGGGAATGCTGCGCTGGACTCCATGTCTCAGTGGCCCATGGAAATCGTCGACTCAATTGGCCTGCTCAAGGTCGATTTTCTGGGCCTGCGAACCCTGACCATTATGCGCAAAGCCTGTGACCTGATCGAGCACTATCACGGCATCCAGTACAATCTCGATAATATCCCGTACCGGCACCGGGACGATGATCCTGAACATAATGCTGCGCTGGATGCAGCTTTTGCCCTGCTGTCTCACGGAGAAACAAGCGGGGTGTTCCAGGTTGAGGGCGCCGGCATGACCCGGGTGATCACCGAGATGCAACCCTCCCGCTTTGAGCATATTGTCGCTGCCATATCCCTGTTCCGGCCCGGTCCACTTGAATACATTCCCACCTATATCAGGCGTATGCATGGTGAGGAGGCTGTCGCCTACCACCACGATCTGCTCAAGCCAATCCTCAGCGAAACCTTCGGAATCATCGTTTACCAGGAGCAGATCATGCAGATTGCCTCCCAGCTCTTTGGTTACCCGCTGGGTGATGCCGATCTGATGCGCCGGGCAGTTTCCAAGAAAAAAGCAAAGGACCTGAAAAAGCACCGGGCAATATTTATCAAAGAAGGCCCCAAGAGAGATATTTCAGATGAGGTTGCCTCACAGATTTTTGATGACATTGACTATTTTGCTCGCTATGGTTTCAACAAATCACACGCAGCCGACTACGCCGTTCTGACCCTCCAGACCGCTTTCCTGAAAGCGCACTACCCGCATGAGTATATGACTGCCCTGCTGACTGTGGAGCATGGGGATACCGACAAGGTTGGGCAGTATATCAATGACTGCCGCCGGATGGAGATCGCCGTTCTGCCTCCAGATATCAACACCAGTTACCGGGATTTTACGATAGAGTTGCGGGGCGACGGGTCACGGGCAATACGGTATGGAATGAGCGCGATTAAAAACGTGGGCGATGGGTCGATAGAGACAATCCTTACCGCGCGGGGGAATGAACTATTCCAGAGCCTTGAGGATTTCAGCCACCGCACCGACCTGCGGGCTGTGGGCAAGCGCGCGCTTGAAAGCCTGATCAAAGTGGGCGCTTTAGATAGTTTAGCGCCAAGGCTCCAGCTTCTGGACTCCATTGAACGCATGATGAGCTACAGTGGCAGTTTACATAAAGCCGCCGATGTGGGGCAGATGAGTTTGTTTGGTGAAACAACCGGTATCCAGTTGGATACCGACGCTGGCGGCATCCTTGTCTCCGATCGGGAGGTTCAGGCGAATCCGCGCGAGTTATTACAGTGGGAGCGCGAACTGGTTGGGGTTTATGTATCTGAGCACCCTTTACAGGCAGCCATTGACCAGATTGAGCCAGTTGTGACAGCCTACAGCAACCAGCTTGGAGAGGCCGATCACGATCGCGAGGTCACCATGGCTGGCATGGTAACCCATATAAGGCCCCACATGACCAAAAATGGGAAGCCCATGGCCTTCGCCGGGATTGAAGACCTGTATGGCACAATTGAGGTGGTCATCTGGCCCAGCACCTGGGAAACAACCCGGGAACTGTGGGAACCCGACCGGATTCTGCTGCTCCGGGGTAAGATTGATGCAAAACGAGGCGAGCCAAAGCTCCTGTGTGATAAAGCGACAAACAACTTCGATCTCTGGCTTCCGGCGGATTCAAATGGCAGCCCCATTGAAAGGCCCGCGCCTTTAAATCATGCCATGCTGGACAGACTGGCGGCCAGTGCGCCGGTTCAGGCAAACAATCATGAACTGGAAGATGAGAATCCACTGCCCGAACCGGAAATCAATGGGGAAGAAGGTGACGAAAAAGGTCCCTATCAGGATGAGCCGGTGCCGGATACCCATTATGGATCACCGTTGGAGGACCGGGTAGAAGAATCGCCATCCGATCCGCTGCTGGAATCTGATTACCCGGAGATTCAGGCTCTCCAGCCCCTCGCATCCAACGATCTCAGGCCTGTTTCCAGGCAGGAAAACAATACACCGCGTCCTCCCGGAGAAAAGCAAATTCGCATTCACCTTGACCGTTGTGGGGATCCGGGTCGTGACAAGCGCCGGTTGGAACGTATCTATGGGCTGATGATCAGCTACCCTGGATCAGACCAGTTCTCAATCATCCTTCACAGGAGTGACCGGTCGGTAGAAGTAGCATTTCCTAATAAGACTATTGGATATTGCCCACAGCTTGAGCAGGCTCTTTTAGATTTGGGGTTTCTGGATGATAATGCTATACAGGTTCTGCCATCAGAATAGGCAGATCATTAACGGAAAGGGAATACTATGTCAGAGATCAGGCATGTTGCGGTAATGACCAGCGGGGGAGACTCGCCAGGCATGAATGCGGCAATCCGTGCCGTTGTGAGAAGCGGTTATCATTACAACCTCGAAGTATTTGGTGTCCGGCAGGCATATCTTGGCCTGTGTAATAGCGATATCGAACGCCTTGACACCCGTGACGTTGGGGGAATTATTCAAAAAGGCGGCACCATCCTTCAAACAGCCCGTATGCCCGAGTTCAAAGAGGATAACAACCAGCGCCTGGCGGTACGCCGGCTCAATGAACATGGCATCGATGCACTGATTGTTGTTGGTGGAGATGGAAGCCTGGCCGGTGCGCTGGCCCTGCATAAACGCGGCGTGAAAGTCATCGGTATCCCCGGCAGTATTGACAACGATATCTGGGGAACAGACATGTCCATCGGTGTGGATACGGCGCTTGATACGATCCTCGAGTCGGTCGACCGGCTGCGCGATACCGCTTCCTCCCACGAGCGCGTGTTTCTGGTTGAGGTAATGGGCCGAAACTGTGGTCATCTTGCAATAGTCTCTGCCCTGGTCACCGGCGCCGAGTATGCCCTGATCCCGGAAGTCCCTGTCACCATGGAGGATCTGGGCAAAGGTATCGAAGAAGCGTACTTGAAGGGTAAATCTCATGCCATGATCATCGTTGCTGAAGGAGCCAATCTGAAGGTATTGGACATCGCCAAATACCTGAATGAGCACGACATCGGCTTTGAGGTGCGCACCACCGTCCTTGGGCATGTTGTACGGGGCGGGAGGCCCACCTGCTTTGACCGTCTGCTGGCAACCCGCCTTGGCGTAGAAGCTGTTGAGGCGCTGATCGCCGGGAAATCGGGGATCATGATGGCATCGGAAGGGCGCAGCATTGTTGAACGCAGCCTGGAAGATGTGATCGGAAATAAGCGCGATTTGAACCCACATTACGCGGAGCTTGCGGAAATTCTGACACGATAGCCAGCTATAACAGCTCCATACCATGGCAGGAGTAACCAGATTCCTTCTCTCATACCCGTAATTATGAATTTTGGGTAGAATATATGTCAATCGAAAAGAGGATGCCCGTCTCAGGCGGGCATTTTTACAGC
>JAFGNO010000071.1 GCA_016926985.1 Anaerolineae bacterium | reverse complement strand
GGGGTGATGATTTTCAGAGCGTCTACGAGCTTGAACCCAGCCATAATATACCTCCTGCCAGCCCTCTGCCACAGGGCACAGCAATATCCAGCGTCCAACCGCAGGAAATGCTTGAGTTAATACAACATATGTTGTATAATTGCATCAATAGTCATACGGTCAATTTTATGCAGTGAGGGATATTATGGCAATGCGAGTCTCCTGTCTGCAAGATAACCTTTCACGCGGGTTAAATATTGTCAGCCGCGCTGTGGGCACCCGGACAACACTCCAGGTTCTCTCAAATGTGTTAATTGAAACGGATAACGGACGCCTCCGGCTGGCAGCCACCAACCTTGATCTTGGCATCACGGCCTGGATCGGGGCCTCGGTTGAAGAAGATGGTGCGATCACGGTGCCGGCGCGCACGCTCAACGACCTGGTCAACACCCTGTCGCCAGAGCGGGTGGATATGGAAGTAGCCGTTCGTACCAATGCACTGCACCTGACCTGCGGCGCAACCAAGGCGACGATCAAAGGAATTGACGCCTACGAATTCCCGCCAATCCCGGGCCCTGAAGAGGAAGATGATGTCCTGCCGATCCCGGCAGACCTGTTCAAAGAGGCTATTGACCTGGTTGCTTTTGCCGCCGCACGTGACGAGAGCCGTCCAATCCTTACCGGTGTTTCTCTGCATTATGCAAATGGTTTGCTGACACTGGCGGCTGCTGACGGTTTCCGGCTGTCGGTGCGCGAGATTCCGGTTGAGGCGGAGTTCTATGACGAATTCACGATGGTGGTGCCCTCTAAAACCCTGATTGAACTGGCCCGGATCAGCCTGGATGATGAGGAAGTGGTGGAAATTGTGCTCCCTCAGGATCGCTCTCAAATCCTGTTCCACCGCGAGAATGTGGATATAGTGTCGCAGTTGATCGATGGCTCGTTCCCGGATTACCGGCAGATCATCCCCCGCGATATCTCCACGCGTACGATAGTCTACACAGCCGATCTGCTTCGGGCCTGCAAGCGGGCAGATATATTTGCCCGCGAGGCCAACCATACGGTGCGGTTCAGCATTGAGCCGCAGGACGGCATGGCGGGTATACTGCGCGTCCGGGCGCAGTCTTCAGAGACGGGTGAGAACGAGGTGGTGCTGGATGCCAGCATCGAGGGCGAAGGTATGGAAGTTGCCTTCAACGTGCGCTACCTGATCGATGTACTGAGCGTCATCCCGCAAGACCAGATTGTTCTTAAAACCATCCGGCCCGACAAGCCGGGCGTGATCCAGCCAGTGGGCGATGATAGCTTCACCCATGTGGTCATGCCGATGCATATTGGGCGATAGATCATTCTGCTGTCAGAGACCCCGGGGTTTTTATATTCTCCTGACGGTTTTCTATTACAGTTCTAATACGCGTGGGATATGCTTAGGCGAATGCCTATGCAAAGGAATGAACCATGTCCCGCGTCTTCAACGCGCCAATTATCGCCAATGACAGCAGCATCGATCGCCTGTTTGAGGCCTGCCAGCATGTCATCATCCTGTTCTGGAATGGTCGTGCACTCTCTGAGTCTGTCAATAAAAAACTGGTGGAACTGGCGGAAGGCGAAGCAGGCCACCTGATCGTAGCTAAAGTGAATGTGCATGAAAACCCGGAATCCAGAAACCGGTTTTCCATGGCGCAAACCCCGGCCCTGCTCCTCATCAGGGACAGCCAGGAGATCGCACGTGTTAAGAGCCCGACCCCGACTGATATCCAAGACTATGTCCTGTATTTGCTGGGGCGTGGTCCGAAACCGGTCAGGGCTGAAACCCAACCGGCAGACCGGTCGGTAGATAGTTCTCCCATTGCGGTAACAGATAAAACATTTACACAGGTTGTGCTCGAATCACCGGTGCCTGTACTGGTAGACTTTTGGGCTCCCTGGTGTGGCCCATGCCAGATAGTTGCTCCTATACTGGAAAAACTATCTGGCGAATTTGCGGGCAAGCTGCGCGTGGCAAAAGTCAATGTTGATGAGAACCCTCACTATGCCGGTGTATATGGTATCCAGGGAATCCCTACTCTGCTGCTGGTGCGGGATGGTCAAATCGTCGACCGGTTTGTGGGCGCCATGCCTGAGCATTACCTGAGGGCCAAGCTTACACATTATTTATGACGCAGCCATAACGTGGTCTTGCGATCCCCGGCAGGATGACCTCTACTTCCTGCCATTTTCTATTACGCCGGAACAACCTTTTCCCAAATCGATTTGCCAGTTGAATGGTTGGTCCGGGCCCTTTGACATCGATTTGCTCTTAGAGTAAGGTATCATCAGATTCCACCTGTGGGCGGTTGCCCCTCCCATGGAGAGTCATCTGATGAATTTATCTGAACAGCCTGAACAAGAACAACCGTCATTTTCCCCTATCACCCTCCGGCGCAGTTACCAGTTGGCGGCAGGCAGTTTTTTGATCCTGTCAATCGGGTTATGGCTGGTGGTGGGTACGTTTGTCCTTTTCGGAAATACCGTTTCACTTGCCCAGAGGAATGCGGGTTGGGCGTATATCATCCTGCCTGTCCTGTTGCTTCCAACGCTGCTGAGCTACCTGGAACTGCGAAGCTGGGTCGGTCTGCCGGGGGGAAGTTACAGTCTGATCCGCGCCATGGAGCGCAACAACCTGACGTTTTTGACCGGCTGGCTATCGATCCTGGGTTGGGCCGCCCTCAGCGGATTGATTCTCACGGTGTTCGTTCAATATGCAAGTCGCCTGATTATGCTGTCTGTGGGATGGCAGGGCAATATTCTACTGCTTCAAGGGCTGCTTGCTGCCGGCCTCCTCCTGTTTTTCGCCATCACCAATATCACCGCGGCCCGTCCTCCCTGGCGAATAGGCGTATGGTTGATTGGGCTCGTTTTCGCGGTCATCATTATTTTGGGGATTTTCCTGGCAGTTACCGGAATAGTGCAGCCAGAAGCCCCTGCCGTGCTGCCAACGCCAACCGGGTCACATTTCTTCACTGCTGTAGCCCTGCTGGTAGCCGGTCAGTGGGTCATGGAACTGATGGCCGAAGCCGGCGACCGCCGGCGCCGAAAAAACTACGCTGGCTTTCTCCTGCTGGCCGGCGGCCCACTGCTGGGTGGCCTCCTGGCATTTGTGGCTTCTCCCGCAGCCAGCCAGACTCTGGCGGCGTTCCAGTCTGCTGACCCTGCCCTCCCTCTGCACCTGTATTTCCCGATTGTCATTGAGAACGCTTTCCTCGGTGTTGGTGAGATCCTCATGCTGGCAATAGGGGCGGTTGCAACAGGCGCAGCCTGGCAGATCCTGGGACTGGTCATGCTGCGGCGCTTCCAGATCATCGGCGTGGAGGGATGGCTGCCCAAATGGCTGCTCCGCTCTTATGGGCGGCGAAACGCGCCGGTCACCCTGATCATCCTGCAGGTAGTACTTGCCATGCTGGGTGTTCTGCTGGGTAGTGGGTTATCGCACCTGTCTATCGAATCCCGGTCTGTTTACTTCTACCTTGCTGCCGTGGCTGCTCTGATCGACCTGATCACCAAGGTGGGGGTGAATGTCACCGCGATTGCGCTGGCCAGGCATCCCCTGGCATCTAAACGACCGGTGCGAGTGCCCCTATATCCCATTTTCCCAGCAGTGGGCGCTGCGATCAGCTTTCTGTTGATCCTTGCGCTGCCATTGTTGGCAATAGCAGCGGTCATTATCTGGCTGGCGATCGGCGCTGTTGTTTACTGGCAGATAGGCCTGGACCGGATGCGGTATGCTCAGCTTGGCATCACCGTGTTCCAGGATATAACCAGTCGCGATGACATTACATCTCCTTACCCGGTAGTGGTACCGGTGGCGCATCCTGAAACAGCGTTGAACTTGGTATTGTTTGGGGCGGCTGTTGCTCAACATCATGGCGGGCACGTCACGGTGGTACAGGTGGTACAGGTTCCCGACCAATATCCACTGGACACCGGGCGATATGAGGCCCGGCAGAAGCTGGATGTCCTCGAAAGGACCGTACAGGAGGCCAAGCGGCTGGGCGTTCCCGTGGAGGGCGTGACCCGGCTGTCGCGCAGCATATCACAGGGTATATTGGACACGATCGCAGAAGAAGGGGCAAAGCTGGTTGTCCTGGGGTGGAACACCAAAGGGCTCGAGTCTCCGCGACCAAGCCTGGGAAGAATCCTGGACGAGGTGCTGGAAAAGGCTCTCTGTGACGTGGTTGTGATCCGGGGGAAATGGCAGGGCGATATCAGCAAAGCCCTGGTGCCGGTATCCGGTGGGCCTCATGCGCCGCATGCCGCAGAAATAGCACTGGCGTTAACTTCAAAGGCAGAGGATGGCCAGGTCACGCTGGTCAACGTGGCATTGAAGTCACAGGGTGATGAAGGGCTGGAAAAAGGGGAAACGCTCACCCGGGAACTTCGCGAGCAGTTAAGCGAACCAGAGCGCGTTATTCCTCGCGTTATTCCTGCTGCGACGCCGCTGGCAGGTATCTTGGAAGCGGTAGAAGATCAGGAGATCGTCCTAGTCGGTACTACCGAAACCAGTCTGTTTGATCACCAGTTTTTTGGCCGTCTGCCGTTGGATATTGCCCGGAACACCACGCAACTGCTTGCGCTTGTCCGTGGCTCTTCTGGCTGGGGCAATTTGCTGGCAAGGCAAACCATGACAACCCTGTCAAGGGTGATGCCAACCATCTCGCTGGACAAACAGAATCAACTGAAAAGCCAGCTTCGCAAAGCGGCACGCCCCACAATCAGTTATTTTATCTTGATTGCCGCATCGGCCCTGATTGCTGCATTGGGGCTTTTGCTCAACAGCCCGGCGGTGATCATAGGCGCCATGCTTGTGGCCCCGCTGATGAGCCCGATTGTCGCTGCCGGGATGGGGATCGTAACCGGGGATATTCAAACCCTGCGCAGGGCGCTGGTTGCTATGCTTCAGGGTGTGCTGATAGCGATATTCCTGGCGATACTGGTGACGGCCATCTCGCCCGTTGCTATGGCCACACCGGAAGTGCTGGCTCGCACCCGCCCGAATCTATTGGACCTGCTGGTTGCTCTGGTTTCCGGGGCGGCAGGGGCTTATGCCATTGCCAACGAAGATGTCAGCGAAGCCCTGCCCGGTGTGGCGATTGCTGCGGCCCTGATGCCGCCGGTTGCCACGATAGGGATCGGGATCGCGCTGGGAAATATTGGGGTGGCCCTGGGGTCTACACTGTTGTTTGTCACCAACCTGGTCGCGATTATTTTCGCATCAGCAGTGATCTTTTTGCTGCTGGGCATTCGGCCCCGGCGCAACCTGGAGAGCCAGCGCCGGTTACAGCAGGGCCTGGTGGTCTCGCTGCTCCTGCTCACCCTTCTCAGCATTCCGCTGGGCAGTGTGCTCATCCAGTCGTCACGGCAAAGCCAGCTTGAGAGCCTGGCAAGGGAACTTGTCGAGCAGGAAATTGAACAGTGGGAAGGGATAGAATCGACCGATATCACCATCAATGTCGCCACCCAGGCGGTGACGGTTGAGGGCACCATCTATTCGTCCGATGGCGCGCCGATGCCCGACATTGCTGCCCTGGAGGGAAATCTGGTGAGCGAATTGAATCGTGATGTGATTATCCGGCTGTTCGCGGTCACGGGGCAATCCCTGATCAGCGACCCGTAATTGACTGCTGGCAGAGACCGGAAACAGGATGATCCCAGAAAGAAGAAGACAGCGGTTATTTCAGCGGCCAACAAACGCGGTGATTTTGCTCTTGATGGCGCTGCTAGCCCTTGTTACTGCCGCCGTCTGGTTTTCAGCCACATTTACAGGCAGTCCTCCTTCGTCAGGCGCCACGAGCACCGGGCCCAGCGAACCAGAGCCGCCTGCCACCGCTGGACCGACAATTTCCTCAATCATCCCATCGATCACACCATCCCCTACTCCTACTGCCACCCTGCTCCCACCAGAATCCCGGGCAGTTTTGACGGTTGGCACTGGCGCGGTTTCAACTGAGGGAACGCCTTCGATTGCACAGATGAAGGAAGCCCTGGCTGATGCCTTGCAGACAATACCAGGGGATATTCAGGTCGAGATTGTCGAGGTGACCATCCCAGCGAATACTGGCGTTGAGGACTTGCTCACGGCTGCCGAACTGCCCGGTTCGGTAGACATACTGGTATTTGAGCAGCGAGAAGCAGGCGGCCAGCCGAAGGTATATATTCTCTCTGCGGAGCGCTTCGATCTGATCCGGGTGGATTCCGGGTTGGCGCCTGTTAGCGTTCCAGCGCCGGGAACGATACCCATCCCAATTGAGGTCGGCTATACCTACATTGCTGAATTAGCAGCCAGCAGCGTTGAGATGGCAGACGCTTGTTTTGAAGAGGCCCTTGAACGGTTGGATCAGTTGAGCCCGGAACCGCCAGTAGCGGGACCTGATACCGGAACCGAACTGGCCCTGGCCATGCTGCGGTCAAGTGCATTGATAGCGCTGGGGAATCTGGAAGGCGCAAGGGAGGCGCTCGGTCAGGGAGATATCCCGCAGGACAGCCTGCCAGTTGAAGCGCTGATCCAGGAGGGAAATATCGCTTTCTGGGAAGGGGATGTGGCTGCTGCTTACAGCCTGTATCAGGCTGCGTTGATCCACCATCCGGGATATATGCTGGCAACTTACAACCAGCTGGTCGCCTATATGAAACTGGGCAATCTTGCAGCAGCACTTGGGGAAGCTGAGCAGATTGTCGAAGCCCGAACAGATGCCTGGCCCCTGAACCTGCGCGGTTACCTGTTCTTCCAGCAGGACGACTACAGGGCTGCCTATGATGATTTCAAACAGGCGGAATCGCTTTTGCCCGGCAATTTAACGCTCCTGTTCAACCAGGCAATGTCGCTGATCGGTCAGGGGAACACCAGCGAAGCGCTGATCATCCTGGATTCGCTGATTGAACAGGCCCCCGATGACCCGGTTTACCGGTATATCTTTGGGACTGTATTTGAATTGGTGGGGGAGATGGCCCAGGCGGAGCAGGCCTATACGGATGCCATCGACCTGGAACCTGCGTATATTGATGCCTATCTCAAGCGGGGCTGGTTGCGGCTGAGAACCGAAAACCCGACTGGCGCACAGTCCGATGCTGAGCAGGTGATTGAACTGGACCCGGAACAGGGCAATGCTTATGCCCTGCTCGGTGAGGCCCTGTTCGCGGGCGCTGATTTTACAGCCGCGCTGGAAAACTACACTGAAGCAATCGAGCGGGATGCTGGCTCGGCTGAAATATACGCCAGAAGGGGCTGGATCCGGCATCTTGAGGGCAACTATACTGGCGCGTTAGAGGATTACGAGGCTGCTGAGACCCTGGGATATGATGAGGTCTTACTGCTCCACTGGCAGGGATTTGCGCTGTTTGGTGTAGAGCGATTTGGTGATGCCCTGGCAGCTTTTTTGACGGCAGTCAATCTTGGGCCGGCAACTGCCGATCTGTACGCCGGACTGGCGGTGGTGCTGGAAATCATCGGGGAGACAGGACGGGCGGAACTGGCTTACCAGGAGGCTCTCGCGCTTGATTCACGATATCGCGATGTTGATTTCATAAATACCCTGTCCCTGTGGCCTGAAGCAGCCAGCGAACAGGCAGAGAGCATTCTTGGCCGCCTGGAAGTGGCCCCCTGATTGTCTATTCAAACAGCCGCGCTATCTCATCCCGATCAGGATATACAAGCTTCAGGCCATTCTCAAGATACACTCCAACCGGGCCATTAGTCACGCGGCCAATCTCAAAGACCATTATTTCTTCAGCGCGCAGGACGTCTGCAATGGTCTGCACATCAGCGGGATGGACAGCCATCAAAAGCGCACCACTGGCCAGCGCACCGACCGGGTCAACGCCCACTGCCTCACATATTTTCAGGCCATCTACCAGCGCAGAATCATCCAGGTTAACTACTAACTGGACATCCGAGGCAATAGCCAGCTCCCAGAGACTGGTTGCAACCCCACCCTCGGTCGGATCGTGCATGGCATGAATCCGGCCTGACTGGACGGCAAGAGCAGCATCTCTCACCACACTGATGCCAGGATTATGCAGGTATCCGGCACAGGTCTCTATCACCGATCGGGCCAATGAGGGCAAAAGGTAGTCTTGCTTCTCACGAGCAATAATGGCAGCGCCTTCTATGGGGTAACCCTTGGTGAGCAGTAGAATATCGCCTACCTGTGCACCGGCAGTGCTGATAACCCGGTCAGCAGAGGCTGTACCAATCATGGTCCCGACTGCGATGGGGCGGTCAATCCCATAGGTAATTTCAGTATGCCCTCCCACCAGTGATACACCCAGGTGATCACAGGCAGAGACAATCTGACTGAAGACACTCTTTACCAGTTCGGGCGTTGTTTTACCCCCCGGCAGGAGCAGGGTAACCATGAACCAGTAAGGAACGGCGCCGGTAACAGCAATGTCGTTGGCATTGATGTTGACCACATACCACCCGATCTCATCGGTGGTGAAAGTTATGGGATCAGTTTTGGTCACCAAGCAGGTGTCATTACCCATATCAATTACGGCGGCATCTTCTCCTGGGCGGGGACCAAGGAGAACGCGCGGGTCGGGAATGGTATAGGCACCCAGCAAATCGGCTAACGCCTCGTAGGGAAGTTTTCCTAATGGGTATTTTTTTGACAAAAGCCGTCACTCCACAGCAAGAATAAGAAGAGAAGTAAGGGTGAAAGGTTGCGCTGTTCTGGCGACTAAATCCAGGACGGTTCCTGGTAAGTACCGAAAACGACTCTGAGCCTGTCGATGATCTCACCCAGGGTGGCGTATTCTTTCACTGCCGCAATCAGATGAGGCATGAGGTTCTCGCCAGACCGAGCAGCCTGTTCAACAGCCGCCAGAGATACGCCAACGGCTTCGTTATCGCGCGATTGTCTGAGCGCAGAAAGCCGCGCGATCTGGCGTTCGTAACCCTGTGGATCCATTTCCAGAAGGGGAATGCGCAGCGGTTCATCTTCAATGTAGTCGTTGATGCTGACGATAATTCGTTTCCTGGAGTCAATCTCGCGCTGGTAACGATAGGCAGAGTCAGAAATCTCACGCTGGAAGAAACCAATTTCAAGCGCCGGTAGAACGCCGCCCAGATCGTCAATCTGGCGGAAATAGTCATAGGCTTCCTTTTCCAGCCGCCGGGTCTGTGCTTCGACAAAATAAGAACCACCCAGTGGGTCAATGGTATTGGCGACACCTGATTCGTGCGCAATAACCTGCTGGGTGCGCAGTGCAATCTGAACAGCCTCTTCCGAAGGCAGCGCCAATGCCTCATCCATGCTGTTAGTATGGAGCGACTGGGTTCCACCCAGCACAGCAGCAAGGGCCTGAATAGCCACTCGAACAGCATTGACTTCTGGCTGCTGGGCTGTCAGGGTCACCCCCGCCGTCTGGGTATGGAAGCGGAGCAGGAGCGAGCGCTCTGATTGGGCGCCGAAAGTCTCTTTCATTTCTCGTGCCCAGATTCGCCTTGCTGCCCGGTATTTAGCAATTTCCTCAAAGAAATCGTTGTGTGCGTTGAAGAAGAAGCTGAGCCTGGGAGCGAAGCTGTCAACATCCAACCCGCGATCCATTGCCCAACGGACGTATTCCATACCATCTGCCAGCGTGAAGGCAAGTTCCTGCGCGGCGGTGGAGCCGGCTTCCCGGATATGGTACCCGCTGATGGAGACGGTGTTCCATTCGGGGAGCTCGTGTGTGCCAAATTCGATTGTGTCGGTTACCAGCCTCATGGATGGCTCCGGCGGGAAAATATACTCTTTCTGCGCACTGTATTCTTTCAGAATATCATTCTGGATAGTTCCCCTCAGGATTTCACGCGAGAAACCCTGGTTTTCAGCCGCCGCAATATACATGGCCCAGATAACTGCTGCTGGCGAGTTAATGGTCATGCTGGTGGAAACCTCGCCGAGCGGAATGCCATCAAAAAGAATTTCCATATCTTTCAAAGACGAGACGGCGACGCCGCACTTGCCAAACTCCCCCAATGCTTCCGGGTCGTCCGTGTCGTATCCCATCAGGGTCGGGAGATCAAATGCCACGGAAAGGCCAGTCTGTCCCTTGCTGAGAAGGTATTTGAACCTTTCATTGGTCTCCTCAGCCGTGCCGAAGCCGGCGAACATGCGCATCGTCCAGAGGCGACCACGGTGCATGGTGGCATGAACCCCCCGGGTAAAGGGGTATTCGCCGGGAAACCCCAGTTCGGCGACGTAATCGAATTCCGGAAGGTCAACCGGCGTGTATAGCCGCTCAACAGGCGCACTGGAGGCGGTGATAAACTCGGGATAGCGCTCAGGTTTGTGGCTCAACGTATGGGCAAGCGTGGATTGTTCCCACTGCTTCAAATGGTCTGATACATCTTCACCATGCCGGGGAGAGGTTTCGGGTGTGGCCATTGATGCGCTCCTTGGGGAGTCCCTTCAAGATACAGTCAGGTTATACTATCATTGTAGTAGGGCTAGAATGAGGCGACAACTTCTGATAAATGCCTGTACGGGGTGATGATTTGAGTGGCATGAAACGGTTGAAACGATGCCGTGAGAGACACGATGTGAAGGGTTTATGCAGGCTGCTTCGTCACCGGGATGTTCGTGTGCGGCGGGGCGCTGCCAAAAACCTGGGAGAACTGGGCGAGCCGGACGGTGTATGCTGCCTTCAGCGGGCGCTGGAGCGGGATACCGATGACTATGTCCGGCACTGGTCAATTGATGCCCTCGCTAACATCAGCACCCCGGAAGCGGTTGATGTGTTGGCGGGGGTCATGTTTGGGCCACAGCCGCAGGCTGCGCGGATTGCAGAGAATGCGCTGGCTGGTATGAATTCGCCATCTGCGCAACATGTCATGATCGTCAAATCCGTCCTCCAGAAAAACGATTGGGCCGCGCTTGAAGCCTTGAGCCGGGAACAGGCCACCTCACTTGCCATTGTGATATCCAGCTTGCAGTACCGGGCATGGCCGTCGGCAAAGCAGCAGCGGATCCTGGGGGCGGCTATCAGGCTGGGGGTTACACCGCCACCAGAGTACCGTAAAGAACTCGCTGATATGGGATACTTTATCAGCGGGCTGCATACTGTAGATGATGCCCTGCGCAGGCTGAATCACTCTAAACCGGATGTGCGCTGCGCTGCAGCTGAGCGGCTGGGGGGAAGCGGTTATGGGTGGTTGAGATACCTGCTATACAGGCGATTCCGGAAGGAACTGGCCCGTGGTACCGATCTCCGGTTCGCTGCCGCGTTGGTGTCATCCATCGAGAAGCTGGGCAGCCAACGGGCAATTGAGGACTGTAAGGAACTGCTGAACACCCGTTCCGGGCGGGAGGCTGCTGATGCCGCCGCAATCCTTGCACAAGTTGGCAGCCTGAATGCTGTCGAGATTCTCTTTGGTTTTGTGGTCAACCCTCCCCCTCCCCCGGCATACCAGAATCCTGACCATGTCTTTAACCTGCTGGTGCAGCACAGCCCCAATACGATTGATATCCTGCGTCCCCACCTGGGTGATGAGAGCGTGGAAGTGCGCCGGGTAGTGGCCAATCTGATCGGGGCAAGCAACCACCCAGACAGGGTGTTTCTGCTGGGCGTGCTGGGAAAGGACCCTGATCGAGCGATCCAGCACAATGCCCTGCGGGCGCTGGCCCGGGATAATTCTCCGGAAGCTGCCAATCGCCTGGACGAGATAGGCGGCGAGGTGGCTGATTGCGAACTGCTGCTGGATTCCCTGGCCAGTATGACCACCCCTGATGCCATAACATACCTGAAAGATCGCGATCCCGGCGCCACGCTCCTTTTTGGTGCGGTTATCCTGGGACATGAACAACCGGTGCAGGGAGCCTCAGCCAGGCTGCTCATGAATGCTTATATTCTGGAAAAGAAGCGATGGGAATGGCACCCTGTTGGCCCGGAAGCCATCAGCGATTCCGCAGGAAATTTCGCACTGGCGCTACGAAACCCCCCCGACGATGCGCGGTTATGCCTGAAGATCGTGCTTCCTGCTGTGAGCGCCGGGAAGGATGCAACAGCGTACACAACAGAGGTCAACCTCAGGCCGGGCGAGGTTCACCACATCACCGCGCAGGTTGATACTGTCGTCAATTACCTGTCTGTGAGGGAGCGATCATAGCGCCTGGTTATAACTCTGATCCGGGTTCCATCAGTGATCAGGTGAATGGAACCCGCCTGAGCAAGCTCAAAAACCATCACACCGGATTCATCTGAAGCTCTTTCCAGATAGGGAGATGATGAATCAGCGGTCAGCACAACAATCTGCGGGTTGACCGCTTCTAGAAGCGTCCGACAGTGTTGATCCAACGCTGTCACCTGAAGCACCGTTGCCTGCGGTGGCTGGCAGACCGATTGGTTGCTGGCAAGCAGGATCCGGGCATCCCGGTAAGACACCATAATATCCAGCCGCGCAGGATCAGTCCCAGGACAGGCAAGAATCTCCACAAAGAGACCGTCTTCCGTCTCGATGCGTATGCCCGGTTGGGCGGCAAGGCGAGAGGTGGCGTTTTCCTCGAATTGCGCCGATACGGTAGACCAGGTCTGGCTGTCTGTTGGGTTGTCGCCAAGGATAACCGAGTCAAACCGGTAGCGACGCAGCAGGATGGGAAGGGCCCCGATCTGGCGCTGCGTGGTCCCGGTCAGAATCACACTATCAATGCGGCGATCCCAGAAGGGCAGTGACCTGCCCAATTCAGCGGAGGCGCGGCGGCCGCTTCCCCCGGCATCGACCAGAATTTGCCGACCGGTCGGGGTGGTGATCAGGGTTGAACCACCATCGCCCACATCCAGAAAACGGATGTGGAGCCGTCCATCCGGAAGAGACCAGGCAGCAGCGGTGAACAGGGCTATCAGCAGCAGGCCAAGTGCTGAAATTGTTTTTATGCTGACCGCTTCGCGAAGCCAGCCCGATGTTTTTTTATTCTGGTCGCTTCTTCGCTTGAGGGCCAGCGTGAGGATCAGCAATCCGGCATAGATAGCCCAGACCTGCCAGGCGGGCATAGCGGCTACTTCAAGAGAAGCCATTGGGAATTGGGCAAAAAACTCAACCACAGACACGGTCCAGAAGAGGAAAAGCCAGCTCAGCCAGGCAAATATCTGGCCCAGGGGATAGATGACCATTGCCAGGGTAACGGCGATCCCGCCGAAGACCATCAAAGGTGATTGGGCAGGAACAATCAGCAGGTTCACAGGGAGCGCAACCAGGGAAAAACGCTCAAAGGTGTAGGCCATCAGCGGCGTGGTAGTGATCTGGGCGGCGATGGTCACCACAAAGGCTTCAGAGAGTAAAAGCAGCAGTTCTCTGGCTTTCTCCCTGGATAGAAAGAGGGATAACCCGTTCTTCAGCACGTTCTGTATTGGCTCAACATACAGAATCAGGCCGAGTGTCGCCAGAAAGCTTAACTGGAAGCCAACATCCCATAGAAGCAGCGGATTGATCAGGGTCATCAGCCATGCGGCAAAGCCCAGCGAAACCAGTCCGTAGGTCTGCCTTCCCAGGGCAGTAGCGGTCAGTGCCAGCGAAGTCATCCCGGCTGCACGGATAACGGCTGGGTCTGCGCCGACAAAGAGAGCGTAAGCGATGATGCCGGAAATGGTTGCCACAATTGCCCAGTGGGGGCGCTTCAATAAACGCAGGGAAACTGCCTGGATCACGCCTGCCAGAATGACCAGGTTTGACCCGGATATGGCAATGATATGGGTGGCACTGACCGCGTTAAAGGATTCCCTGACCTCCGGGCTGATGTCGCTTTCAATACCCAGCAGGATGCCGGAGAGCAGGGAAGCATAAGGATCAGGGAGCAGCGCTATAACTGTCTGGTGGCCCTTTTCCCGGAAGGCCAGCAGCCCCCGCCAGAGACGACTGCCCGCAATGTCTCCGGACAGATGGGCACGGGCATAGGCCATAATTGAATAAACCCTGCTCCGGGCAAGGTAATCTTTGTAGGAGAATGTGTCGTACTCGGGTGGGGTTTCTATGTCCCCGGATACGGTGACCCGGTCGCCATATTGATAACCAGCAATACCGGGAACCTGCGCAAGCAATAACCCTTCTACCGGAAGGCGCAGCCCATCTGGCAGCCGGATATTCTCGGCCCGGATGACCAGATCAACCCGGTCTTCACGCTGCACAGGGGGATGGGTTACCCAGCCGGTTATCTCAACCTGGTCAGTTCCGTTATAGAAAGCAAGGTCGGATTCGGTGAAGCTCGGGATTGAGAGGCAAAACCGTGCAGCTCCGGCCGAGAGCGCTATTCCACAGGCAAATGCCAGCCGGGCTGGTCGGGTCTTGTGAAATATCGTCAGTCCCAGAAGGGCAATGCCACCGGGGACCACCCACCCTATCCAATGAACCGGCGTGTGATGTGCTGCAGCGATTCCCGTAAGCCAGGCCAAAGCCAGATAGACCAGTGTCATGGTCGGCTATCCCCACGGGGATACTGGACTTGCTGGCTACCGCCCGTCGAGATAGTCGATGGCAGCCTGCAAAAGCACATCCTGATCGCCAAACAGCGCCTCGTAAGTCAGCGGGATAAGAATGTCCGGCTCAACGCCCTTTCCCTCGATGTGGATCTCGCCGTTGGAGTCCACGGCCCGCCCAATGGTAAAGCGGATATCCTCGCCCTCCGGCATCATGAAGACTTCCACACTCCCGCCCAGCCCAGCAGTGGGGTAATGCCCAATGCTGGATGTCCGCCCCTGGAGTGACAGGTCGTAGGCAAAGAATTCGCAGGCGCTGGCGCAGTCGGGGCCAAAAATGACCATTACCGGGCCATGATAGCGGAGGTTTTCGGGCGGAAGGATAAACTGATCTTCGTAGTCGGGATCAAAGTAGAATCCACCGTACTCCTCATCATAGTACCCGGTTGAGCCAAGTGTCAGTTCCTCATTGAACAGATATGCAGCCATCTGGTCGGCAAGAAACCCGCTGCCGCCGGAGTTCTGGCGCAGGTCGATGATCAAAGCCGGGGTATTGTTTTCGTTCAGGTTGGTCATCAACCTTTCCCAGAGCTGTATGCTGAGCAGGTCGTTATCCAGAAAGCTAAATATCTGGACATAGGCATACCCGCTGTCCAGCAGGGTATACTGCACTGGCAATTCAAAGCCAGTCAGCTCACCATAGGATAAGCTGGCAAAAAGGCTTTCCGTTTCCTGAACCGCCTGTAAGGTGGCTGTGGCCTGCCCGCTGCCCGGATTCTGGTAAATCACCGCGATCCGTTCCCCCGGCGGAAAGCGCACAGCGAACAGCATCTGGTTGAGCCGCCGGGCGTGATCGGTGCTGTAGGGACCAAACCAGGGAAGGGTCCCGTCAATGGCGCGGGTGACGTCTTTGCCATCAATCTGAAGAATCTCAGCGCCCACCTGGATCCCTGCCTGCTCCGCCGGGCTGTTTGGCAGCACGTAGGTCACATATGCCCGACCGTCGGAAGTCTCCCGGAGGTTGAACCCCAGCCCGCCGCCTACCTGATCCCAGAAATCATTCACGACAAAGCCGCCACTGACATGCCCATCCGGAATGCTTTGAATGACCGCGCTCAAAGCACGCAAGTAGATAAGTGTATCACCCCGTCGATCTGCCTCTTCAAACTGGGGACGATAGGTCGCGTGCAGGGTGTCCCAGTCAATACCTTTATACTCGGTGAAGGCATATTCGCGGCGCATTTTGTCAATCATTGCGTCGAAGGCCTCAGCATAAGACAGGTCGGAGAAGTCGTCCATCGCTGTGCCTGATGGTTCATACAACTCCATCACCACTTCGCGCGAGCGGTCGAAAATGAACGGTTCAACATCCATGTTGACAAAGGTGTATCCCTGCGGAAGTTTGACGATTGGGTCATCCTCGGTGAACAGCTTGCCATCTTCTCCAAAGCCAGATGGGAACCCCTGGTTGCCATCCGGGGAATAAACCAGCACCTGTCCGCCAACGTATTCTCCTTTATCCTGGGCGTCTTCGCTGATACGGGTGGAAGCGTAAGCACCCGACCACCCGCCCCCGCTGAGATCACGCTCCTCCAGGAAAGGGTCTCCCCAGATATTGTTCCAGTAGGCAACAGCAAAGACCATCACCCCGGTATCAGGTCCGCCGTCGTTATCCACGTCGCGGAGAGTTCCCTGGGGCTCCACAGGCAGGGCCAGACTGTAGGTGAACGGGGAGGTGAAGAAATCCGAGGTGATCTGACCAATGGTCTGGGAGGCGGAAGGCATGATGAAATCCCGGTCGCGGTCGATGAATCCAGCCTGATCTTCGAGGATGATGACAGGTTGAGCCACCCCGGCAGTAAAGAAGTAGTTGGTATAAGCCACCTCGCCGCGGACAACTGAAGGCCCCCCCTCATCATTTACCACGACAGCGTCAGGCAGGTTGGCGTTGTCATCTGGATGGGTGATACCCTGTGACTCGCCGGTTGGGAGTGGGGTGACAGATGGTTCAGGCGTGTCGAAGTTGGGGATGCTCAGCCCGCAGGCCAGCGATATTATCAAGGCAAATACTGGAACAACGAACAATGTGGATTTCTTCATATCAACCTCACAGGGCAATAACGCAGGAGACAGGCCATTTCTGGAGATCAAGAAGCGGACAGCAGAACGCTTTAACCTGCCTTGCCTGTCAGGAAATAAGTAAGTGTGGGGCCCTTACCCTTAACACTCACCATACCGCGCTCTTTGAATATAAACATATCCTGCAATTTATCAAAAACCGTTACTGTTGTCTGGATATGGCCGGGTAGGCTGGTTTCTTCCATCCGGCTGGCTGTGTTGACAGTATCCCCCCAAAGGTCGTAGATAAATTTTCTGGTCCCTATCACGCCAGCCACAACCGGGCCGGTGTTGATCCCGATACGCAGGCTGAACGGGATCCCGGTGCTCTCGCGCAGGATAGCCATTTGCTCCTGCATATTCAGTGCCATGTTAGCAACGGCCTCGATATGATTATCGCAGGGGACTGGAAGGCCGCCAACGACCATATAAGCATCGCCGATTGTTTTGATCTTCTCAAGGCAGAGATTGTCGGCCAGATTATCGAAAACCGAGAAAATCTGGTTGAGCATATCGACAATCTCTGCTGGCGGAACCCCGGCGGATATGCTGGTAAAGTCAACAATATCAGCAAAGAGGACGGTTACTGCAGGGTAATGATCGGCGATTGTTGTGTCATCCTGCTTCAATCGTTCAGCTATAGGGGCTGGGAGGATATTCAAAATCAGGCGTTCGCTTTTTGCCCGCTCGTCTTCAAGCATCATCAGGTAGATTTGTTCCTGGTCGCGCAGGCGTTTTTTCTCCAGCGAAGCCGCAATACGGGCGCGGAGGAGAACCGCGTCAAAGGGCTTAAAGAGATAATCTTCAGCGCCCATTTCCACGCAGCGCACAATGCTGGACATATCGCTTAGAGCAGATATAACGATCACGGGCAGATGGCGAAGGATAGGATCGTGGAAGAGATGCTCCAGGACTTCATAGCCATCCATGATAGGCATCATGATATCGAGCAAGACAAGGTCGTAATCCGTGGATTGCATCATCTCCAGGGCCTGCTTCCCATCTCCGGCGGTTTCCACGGTATGGCCCTGCCACTCCAGATGGTCACGGAGCAGGTCCTGGTTGTGCTCGTTGTCATCGACAACCAGAATCTTTCCGGACAGCCGTCCGTTATTGCCCGGCAGCGTGATTTTAGCAGTCTGCGGCACTGGAAACAGCAGATTCCGGTAGTCAGGGGGAAGGTTTTCCCCTGCTCTCAGCAGTTTGACAATCTGGTCAATCTGGTGCTCATCCAGTTTGGGCATTGTATCCTTCTTGCTCGGTGGCTGTGATGGTATTGCCCGTAGTAGAAAAGCTGTCCTGACACCAGACACAGTATACCAGACAATGGCGATATGTGAGCATTCGCAGGATGCCAGCTCCCCAATCAGAGACGATCTCTCTATAATGGAGAGAATTAGCGGAGGAGGGAAGCACATTGGTTAAAAAGATTATCTATGCCTTGCTAGCATTTGGAGTGGCAGCGGTGGTTCTCGAACTGCTGGATGTCAGCCCGGTATTGGTTTTCATATTCGCCGGGCTGGGGCTGATCCCATTGGCTGATCTTATTGGAGAGGCGACCGAGGAACTGGCTGCGTACACCGGGCCACGGCTGGGTGGCTTGCTGAATGCCACGCTGGGCAACGCTGCTGAATTGATCATCACGATTTTTGCCATCAAAGAAGGACTGCTGGAACTGGTTAAGGCCTCAATTACCGGTTCAATTATCGGCAACCTGCTGCTGGTGCTGGGTCTCAGTATTTTCCTGGGCGGCGTAAAAAATGGCATCCAGAAATTTGACCGGCGGCAGGCTGCCCTGAATGGAACCCTGTTGATTCTCGCCGTGATCGCGCTACTGATTCCTTCGTTTTTCAGCATCGCCATCGAGCCAGACTTTGCGGCTGAGCAGGCCTTCAGCGAGAGTGTGGCGGTAGTCATGATCATCCTGTATGGACTGAGCGTGTTTTATTCTATTCAGACTCATCAGGGGCCGCTTGCCCGCGAAGCTGTTGAACACCAAAGGAAGTGGAACCTCCGCAAATCGCTGATTATCCTGCTTGCGGCAACGGTGGGTGTGGCAATTCTCAGCGAGGTGCTGGTCGGGGCGGTCGATCACGTCACCAAGACGCTGGGCCTGACGGAACTGTTTATCGGGATTATTGTGATCCCGCTGGTGGGTAATATCGCCGAGCATCTGGTAGCTGTCGAAGTCGCAATCAAGAATGATATGGAACTCAGCCTGGCCGTATCGCTGGGGTCGAGCCTGCAAATTGCGCTGTTTGTCGCACCGGTGCTGGTTTTCGTCAGCCTCCTGTTCGATCATTCGCTGCTGCTTATCTTCAATAATTTTGAGCTGGTTGCGCTGTTCTCCGCCTCGCTGGTGGCAGCATTGATTGCCCTTGACGGTGAATCAAACTGGCTGGAAGGCGCTCAACTTCTTGCTGTTTATCTGATTATTGGGCTGGCGTTCTTCTTCTTACCCGGATAACTGAGAGAGCTGAGCCTTCCTGTTAGCGAGGTGTAAGCGATTTCAGCCACCGCCGGCAGGCTGCCGGTGAGCGTAGCCGGAGAACAGAATCAAAGTGAAACTCGGGTGATGCCAGTAGAGCAGGGTAATCTCTCCGGTGCTGGGGTATCTTCCTGGCGGCCCACAAAAACAGCGAGTCCCTGCTGAGAAACTGGTTGGCCAGCCGCTCGCGATTCCCGCTCCATAGTTCTTCCTGCATGATGGTGCGGCGCAGGGTCCGCCACAACAGCCGCCAGAAGATCACAGGCGCAGGATAGTCCAGCCAGATCACCGTATCGGCGCGGCCCCAGACAATGTCCCGAACCCGGCTGTAGTTGCCATCGATGACCCAGGTCGGCTGGCAGGTGACTTGCTCAACACGGGCGCGGAATACTTCCGGCGCGACTCCCGTCCAATTCTCTTCCCAAAACAGCGCATCCATCTCAATATGGGGCATCCCCAGCATCGTGGATAGCTTACTGGCGAGCGTGGTTTTGCCTGAACCGGTTGACCCGACAACGATTATCCGTCGCCCGGTGAAGAGAGGGGTTACTTTCCGCGGGTTCACAGTCTGCCTCAAAAGCATACTTATGTTAACATTGTACTAACACCGGATTAAAAAAGAATAGGGTGTGGCTATTTTAGATTGGGAAAAACGCGGGAGACAAACGACAATCATCTCCTGAAAACGGATGAT
>JAFGNO010000070.1 GCA_016926985.1 Anaerolineae bacterium | reverse complement strand
CGCTGCACCCAGAATCCGACCATGGGCGAGGAATGGCGGCGCGGATGGCACCCGGAAAGCATCGCTGTCAAAAGGAACAGTGCGTCTGTGCTGGTTGTGGGGGCAGGCCCGGCGGGCCTTGAATGCGCCCGTGCGCTGGGCCAGCGTGGTTACGAGGTCACGCTCGTCGAGGGCCGGCGCGAACCCGGCGGGCGGGTCGCGCTCGAATCGCGGCTGCCAGGGTTGAGCGAGTGGCGGCGCGTCATTGACTGGCGGCTGATCCAGATCGACAGACTGCTAAATGTAACGCTCTATCCTGAAAGCCCCATGACGCCCGATGAGGTGCTTGAGGCGGGGTTCCGGCACGTCATCGTTGCAACCGGTGCGCGCTGGCGTCGGGATGGCGTGGGGCGGTCGCTATGGAATCCGCTGCCGGGCAATGACCTGCCGCAGGTTTTCACACCCGATGACCTGCTGGCAGGACGCCTGCCGTCCGGGCGGGTGGTCGTGTTTGACGATGATCATTACTACATGGGCGGTGTGCTGGCAGAGATGCTTGCCCATCGTGGTTGTAAGGTTACGCTTCTCACGCCCGCTTCGCTGGTGTCTTACTGGACGCAGTACACACTGGAGCAGGAACGCATCCAGCAACGGCTGATGGCCCTCGGCGTGCAACTGCTTACCCAACGCCTGCCGGATGCCATTCTGCCAGATGCGGTCAGGATATCACATGCTGTATCCGGCGAATCTGTTGCCCTTCCCTGCGACGCAGTGGTGCTGGTCACCGATCGGCTGCCGGATGACGCGCTCTACCTGGCGCTCAAACCGGCGCTGGCTGAGGGCCGGCTCAAATCCCTGGGTGTGATCGGCGATGCCGAGGCGCCCAACATCATCGCGCGGGCGGTATTTTCCGGTCATCGGGCGGCCCGAGAGTTTGATGAAATGCCGCTTGAGGGCACACCTTTCCGGGTCGAATACCCGGCGCTGGAATAGCTGTCAGCCAGTGTCAGCCAACTGTAAGGTATCCGTGCTTGACACTGATCGGTGCATCTCCTATGCTACATTTATCACGGTCTGCGATTAGCCCACCGTAGCGAAACTATTGTAGAGGGATTCTATGTCCACATTGCAGATGAACAGCGACCAGGTGCGCGATGTCAGCCGGCAGGTTGAGCATTTTGCCGACGATCTGGAATACCTGCGATGTGAACTCAACCGCGTGGTTGACCTGCTGCGCGGGTCATGGCAGGGCGGCGCCAGCGGGGTCTTCATCGGCGATCTGGGCTATTTGGTGCGGCAGGCAGAACGCTGCATGGAAGATGGCTACGGGCTGGCGGAGCGGATGCGCGATGAGGCCACCCAGTGGGAACTGATGGATCAGCGTTTTGGCGACACTACGGTGTCCGGCGCATACACCTCCCACGACAATAGTTTCTGGAACCCGATCAGTTGGTTTCGGTCAAGTCCCCGTCCGACAGTGTCTCTCAATGATGGCATGTCCTATATTCAGAACACCTCGTCCGGTCGTGATTTGCTCAGGCAGGCGCAGCGGGCAAGGCTGCGCTTCAGGCTTCCCGATGGAACGTCGTTTGGGTATTCAGGCCGTGGCCAGCGGACCGTCAATATCTCGTATTCCAGCATGGAGGAAGGCACAGGGGGATATTACGCAGATAGCAGCCGGGTGATCCGCCTCCAGAGCCGGCAGGGTTTTGCCGCCCAGTCGGAGAGCGATCTTGCGGAGGTGCTGGCACACGAGATGCAGCATGCCCTTGACTACCGGCTGGGGCGCATCCGACCGCAGCCCACCATGCCCTCAGAGAGTCAATATCGAAGATGGTCATCTGCTCGGCAGGCGCAGTGGCGGCGAGAGCTGGCTGATTACTATGAGTCCCGTGTTGACAGCGAGCGCCGGGCTTATGAACGGGGATGGTCGGTTGGCAATGAACCACCGCGCGCCTACGATTCGTCGAATCGCCCGACACGCGCTGCTGTAATGAATGCGGGCTATGAAGACCACTATGAGAATGAGTTCGACCGGGCAACCACCGGGTTGGAGGTTGAACTGGACGTGAGGCCGAACGGTGAATTCCGTTCGACGGTGACAGTGCCTGATGGCAAAGACGACCCCTGGTATAAATTCTGGTAAGGATTGACCATGACCGATAAGACGCCGCTTGAGTTTATTCGCCCTCCTGAAGATATACGCTTTCGCCGCTATACCGGTGCTGCTTACTATTTTGCTTACCCGGACGGCGCTAAGTTTGCCGACTTTGCTGCCGAAACCGGCGAGGCAGATTCGCCGCTCAGGCTGGTCTACGATCTCGACCCGGATACCCGGATACGGGTCAATATCCAGCACCTGGGCGATGGAATATCTGCAGAGGAGATGGCTTCGCACGCTTATTCCGGTGAGATAGAACGGTCGGAGGGCGATGATGAACCGGAGGAAGCTGATCCCGGCGACCTCTTTGGCGATAATGACCCGGAAGAGCCCGGCTCACCGGCACCTTCCACCATGGAGCGCGAGCAAAGCGAAGACGATCCGGCGCCGGTTGGCAGGTATGCTGTTGAGCCGTTTCCCTTCACCACCCGCTTTGCGTCGGGCTGGCGGCATCGCCGCGTTTTCTGGGACCCGGCTTATCCCCCGCTGGTCATTGATGAAGCGTTCATTGATACAGAGATCGGCTTATTCCAGATGCGGTTTGCCGCCGCTCCTGCGGTCTATGACCGGGCGCGCTGGGTTTTTGATGCGCTTGTGCAGACTTTCGCCCTGGAAGAAGGCTGAAGGCCAGCATCTCTACGCTCAGGCTGACTCTTCCCCGGTAGGCAAACCCTCCATCTGCATGATCGCCAGCGCATTGGTGGTCGGGCTTGCTCCCGGTCGCAGGATGTAATCAAACACCATCTGCCCATCCACTACTGAATCGGTGAAGTGCATGTTGTGGATAGCAGGGTGTGCATTGGCAAGCTGTGTCATCTCCAGGTCATGCGTGGCCACCAGCCCGACGCCGTTCTGGCCCACCGCCGACTGGATATAAGCCCGGCTGCCGATCAGCCGCTCACGGTTGTTGGTCCCCCGGAAAATCTCGTCGATCAGGTAAACCAGCGGGCGCTCATCCGGGCGGGTCAGCGCATCCAGCAGGGCTTTCAACCGCTTCACCTCAGCATAGAAATAGGAAATCCCATCCTGCAGGGAATCGGCGATCTGGATGCAGGTGAACAGCCGCAGCGGTCGAACTGCCAGCGCGCTTGCATCCACCGGCGCACCGGCAAATGCCATACACAGGTTGATCCCTACCGTCCGCAGGAAGGTGGACTTGCCGGACATATTCGACCCCGTGATCAGCCGGATTTCACCGGGTTGATGGACCGTGAAATTATTCCGCACTTTGCCCACGTAGCGCAGCAGGGGATGACCAATGGCATGGGCGTCGATCACCGGTCCGTCCTCACGTATTTCGGGGAAGGTCACATCCGGGTGAAGGCTGGCATAGGTCGCCAGCGAGCAGAGAGCTTCCAGCGTATACCAGGTATCCAGCCATTCAGGCAGGCTTTGGGCTGCCAGCGCTTTCTGGCGGTTCAGCAGGACGGCAACCACCAGGTCCCAGGGCACAACTGCGTTGACAAACAACCAGAGCAGCAGGTTGCCCTGCAGGCTGGCTCCTGAGGCGATCCACGACAGCCGCCTGATCAGCCGGGAGGGACGCTGCCCGGTGATCGGTCGACACAATGCGGCCAGGCCCGAATCAGGGCGGAAAGGGTAATCTTCCAGATAGAGCATTACCTGTCCCGCTGTTTCAAGCAGGTCAAGCAGCGTGGTCGTCTCGCGGAAGAGGCTGCCAATCTGCCTGTACTGGCTGATAAACAACACGCCATACAGCGCCCAGGGAATCAGGACAATTGGCAGCAACTGGGTCAATCCTGTCAGGGTGAAGGCCATAAACAGGGTGAGATTCACGGCAGAAAGAACCAGTAAGATGATGGTCACCGTAGGGAGGTGGGGGGGGACGGGTTCCTGCACCCATTCCGCCAGTCTTTTGCCGTCCAGGAAATGCTGGAGGCGATCTTTCCCAAGCTGTCCGAGCACTTCAAGCCTGGTGCGCATCAGCGTCCGGGGAAGCAGCTCTTTGACCAGGGATTGTCGATGCTTGATAGTCTCCAGGTCGGCGGAGGTCGTGGTCAGCCAGCCAAACAAACGTTCAGACCCCTGGCGGGTGGACGCTGTGTCCAGCAGGCGGTGGAGGTTGGCCACGTCCAGATCATCAGCAAACGGGTGCCCCACGGGAGGGACCAGATTGGGGGAAGGCAGGCTTTCAGTGTCTGCCAGCGATCTTTCCACATGATCGATGGTGATTCGAAGCCATGTTTCCCACAGGCGCAGCCGGTCTCTGAACCGCAGGTGGGCAACCACCAGCGCAAGAAAGCCACCGATTATCAGCAGGGCGCCAACCACGGCGATTGCCGGCAGGGTGGCCAGGATCAGGATGGTGATCACCGGCACACCGAGGATCACCGCAGCCAGCCGCAGGTTCGACAGGCGTGTGTCGAACTGCTTCATGCGGGTAATATGGCGTTCCAGCCGTTTAATCTGGTGTGTCAGGGCGGCCCAGACGGTGACTTGTGTTCGCATCATGGCTCCAATAGTGAGAATTGCTCGGTTGTGGTGCAAGTATATCTGGTATCAGAGGGTATCTGCATCCTGTCGGGTCTTGATCGTGTTTCCTGACAGGCGATTCGCCGAAGTTGGCATATAATGGGAGGGAATTCAGCTGTTTGGTTCACCGGGCCATACCGGGAGAATGGGAGATCATGGAGACATCACCAGCCAGCCTGAGACCGGATACCATCATCGGAGGGCGCTACCGGATCACTACCGATCCCCCCCAAATCGGCGGATTTGCCGAGGTGTACAGGGCGGCTATTGAGGGCGACCAGTTGGGCGGCTATGTAGCGATCAAGGTACTCAAGCCGGAGACCGCGCAACAGCCCGATCTCGCGGCTTATTTCAAGCGCGAGGGCAACCTGCTCAAGACCATCACGGCCCAGAATATCGTCCGGGTGCGGGAATTGCTGACCCACGACAGTCGGGATTGCCTGGTCATGGATTGGCTTCAGGGCGGCGATCTGCACGTATTTGCGGACAGGGAGACGCTTGGGCCGGAACTGCTGCTGCAAACGGCTGAAGGCATCTGCCGGGGCATTAAGATCGTGCATGACAACGGGATCATTCACGGCGATATCAAACCTAAAAACATCATCATGGAACCCTTTGCTGACGGGCTCCACCCGGTGTTGATCGATTTTGGGATCAGCAGCGAGAAGAAGTATGACCGGGTGATCGGTGCCACACCGCGCTATGTGGCCCCGGAACAGATCGGACGGGGTGGTATGATCAGCGCGCATACCGACATCTACATGGCGGGCGTGGTACTCTATTTTCTTTTCACCGGTGGGGCGTACTATCTGGGTGAAGAAGTGCCTGAGGGGGAGTTGAATACCTATATCCAGGATGGGATGGTCATGGATATAACCCCCCGGCTTCTTCCGGGATTGGAGCCTGCCATCCACACCCTTCGTTCGATGATCAACGATATGCTCTCGCGAGTGCCAGCCCGGCGACCCAGAATCGAGCATGTGCTGCGTGGGTTGGAACGGGTTCGTAAGCAAATCGAAGAAAAACGTCCTGTTGATGACAGCACAGCACCCGTGCGTTTTATAGGCCCGCTTCAGCGCCGGCTTTTTGTTCAGGCAGCCTGGTACGATGGACAGGAGGCCCACTATCATCAGGTGGCTATGATGCCTGCCGAGGGCGTCGAAGATGGGTTTGTCACACCGGGGCTTTTCGCCGGGCTGGACTACGGCAATGAGGCTGTGGTCTATATCATTGACGAGGACGAAAACCAGGTTTATTCTGCTGAAATTGAGGCCTATGGCTCTCCCTATACCATTACGCTGGTGTTCAATGACCGGGGAATACCGGTGTGGCATGTTGAGCCGGAGGGGAAGGCAGTGCTGCCCCAGATTCAGCCGCTTGACCGCATCACGCTGCCGGATGAAGTGTCGCGGGCAGTAGCCTACCCGCATCCCGTGGATGTGGTCTTTATCCTGGATGGGACAATGGGACAGCCGGAAAGCGAGGTTGCACGCCAGTATCTTGAAGCCTTTCTGGATGTGGTCGAGGAGCAGCAGTACCCGGCGCAGGTGGGCCTGATTATTTACGGGGAACACGAAGATTATCCCAAGGCCGATTTTACGGATATTGTGAATATGCCCGGCCCGGCCTTGCTGGGATCGGTCGAGAACAGCCGTCTTTACCTGCAATACCGCCTGCCGCCGGCGGGTCTGTTCCGCCGGCAGGATACCTGCGATGCGCTGGAACTGGCGCTGGCGCAGGCCGCCGGGTTCAACTGGCAGAACAAGGTGCAGTATCTGGTTGTGGTTGGTAACTCACCGCCGCACCCGCCAGGCGACCAGCGAGAAAAATACGAGCTGCTGGATTGGACATCGGATGCCTTTGGGGCAAATATTGACTGGCGCGAAGCGACAAAACAGCTCAAACACAGGGAGATTTTCCGGCGGAGCGTCTGGGTCAGGCCGGTGGTTGAGCCGCCAATGGCTCCCGGCATGAAAAGCTATGTCGAAGAGGTGTGGTCGACGCTTAATGCCGCGCCGGGCAAGCGGACTTACCCGGAGATATCCGATCCCTATTCGATCAAAGTGGCAGTCGAGAAGCTTATCAAAGATATCTGGAAAGAGAATCGCTGGGACTGGCAGTTTGTACCGCCGGTCAGCGTTCCATTCACCAACTCGATCAGGTAAGGACGAGGAGTATACCAGATGGACGAACTGCATATTGGTATCTGGGGGCCGGAGAAAGCAGGTAAGACTACTTATGTACTGGCCCTGAAGCAGTACCTTCGGCGGGTGCAATCGCTGGCGGCCCATAACCCCGAGGATACTCAATTAAGCCGGGACGCCCGGTGGACGCTTGAGGCAACGCCCGACACCCAGCGCGACCTGCGCGAGGTGGAGGACAAATTCCTGCAGGGGATATTCCCGCCAGCCACCGATCCGGGCGCCGACCCCAAAATCTACGCGATGACCTTTAAAAAGGCCGGGCGCGCTCACATACCTTACCATGTCTCCATGCTTGATGCCGCCGGGGCTCACGTCATGGACGATGCCGATCGCAGCGGCTACCTGAACATGCTGAGTGAATGCACCGGGCTGCTGCTCCTCCTTGATCCGGATGCGGATATGAGCGGAACCGGGCAGACCTATTTTGCCGCACTGGACCGGCTGATGGGCTTCGTTGATGAGGCCTATCCCATCTACCTGGCTTTTTGCCTGACCAAGGTGGACCAGGACCGATTCTGGCCACCGCCTGCCGGGCAGGAGCAGATCCAGGCGCTTTGCTGGGAGGAAGTTCAGGGATTTGCCGACTTTTATGAGCTGCATAAGGGCCGCTTCAATGACCATTTCTTTGCTGTATCGGCAGTCGGGCGGGTGGAAACGCCTGATGGCTCGGCGCGGCCCAATATCGTTGTTGAGGGTGAGGCTGCGCGGATGGCAGATTACGGCGATGCCTGGCGCCCATACCGCCTGTTTGATCCGCTGCTCTGGCTGTTCGACCGGGTCGATGATCATATCCTGCCTCCCCCCCAGAGGCTGATCATGAAGCGCCATTACAAGGAGTGAGATGCCGGTGATGACCGATCCCATCCAACTTGATATCTTCTATCGCGGCGTGCTGGTTGACCAGGCTGTAATCCGCAGTGACTACATCATTACAGCCGCTTCGACAGGTCTCTCGGAAGCTAAAGCCCAGGAGTTGTTTAACAGCATGTTCCTGGGGACGCATACGCTTGTCAATCTGAGTACATTTACGAACAGCTATGGCCTCTTCCAGGTGGACACCTATACCTATGTGCTGGGGCTGGCCAAGCTGGCGCCGCGTATGAACCGGGGCCATCCCTATCCGGACTACTATGGAATCCGCCTGCCAGTGGACATTCTGCGCCGATTTGGCGGTGATGTGATGGCGCTGGTGCAGATTGCTGGCAATCCCTCGCGTGAGTTTCCGGTGTTCGCCCAGCGGGATTATGCGCTGGAACCAGCCCGGCTGACAGAAGCCATTTCCAGGCCAGGCCCGGCAGATCATGTGGCCAGCCTGGAGAAGATGTCTGGCCTGGCGCTCTTTTCCAACCAGCAGGCCCTCAAGACGCTGTTGGGTGGAATTCTTACCGGCGGCGTCTGTATTGCGGGTGCCCCGTCAGCGGTCAACGAGCGGCTCGCCCTGGTACGTGGTGTGGTGGCGCTGCTGCCAGAACCGATGCGGCCTTTCCTGACCTTTGCCACGGCTGTTTTTGACCCGCTTAAGTGCCGCGCGGCGCTTAAATTTCTGTTCGAAGATACCCTTCCTGCCGGGGATGAACCGCTGTTGAACTGGGATGGGACCGTGATCCAGGCGACTGAACTGGACAACGATTATGTTAACCGGATTGTCGAGGCCTGGGTGCAGGGCAGCGAGGGTGTTTTGCGGGTGGGGCAGGCAGTGAGTGCTTGCCTGCCGCGCCAGATTAACGCCCTGGATGGACAGGCGGCTCGCTATGCGCTGATGGATGCTGATTTACAGCAAAGGTTTGACCCGGATACCGCTTTCAAGCGGCTGTCCGCGCCGGCGCCTGTCCCTGATGAACGCGCCATGACCTACTGTGTGCGTCTGCTTGAGTGGGCGGGCAAGAACAAGCGGATTGACTACACCGAGGTGCTGCTGAAACGGCAATACTTTGATCGGTACCCGGATAAACTGCGCCCGGTGTTGGTCAGCCTTGCCAGGGAGGGGTATGGCGAGTTTGTCCACGACCTGCTTCACCAGTACCTGATCCGTTACAACGGCGATTTCAGTGTATGGGCGCCATACTACATCCGCCTTGGATTTGATCATCTGGGTTACCTGCTGGCGAAAGACACCGCTGCCGCCGGCAGGTTCATGAAAAAGCTGCGTGATAACTGTATTGCCGGGGCAATTGCGGATGCCTGGTGCAGGTGGCTTGAAGAATCTGATACCGCCGAGATGGTGGGCTGGATGCGGGTCAGCCCGGCGGCGCAGGTTGAACTGGTGAATCTGCACAACTTGCTTGGGTTGAGTCAGGACGCGATCCACGCCCTGAAAGCGATGACGGAAAACCGCAGCCCGGAAGAACTCAGTGGGGTTGTGGCCGCGCTGTCTGCATTTGATCCGACATTGGTGCGGAACAGCATGGACATCTATACCCGATGGCTGCCCGATATGTATGCACCGGCGGGCGGTCTGATCCACCAGCGTATTTATGAATATTTCGGCGATTTGTTTGGCACCGCGGCAACTGTTGCCGGTTACTGGTTAAAAGGGGATATTACCCCCGGTTTCAGCACCGTGCTGCGCCTGTTGAGCGATCTCCAGGACAGTGCCCAGTTTATCCCGTTGCTGGACCGGGCGCTGGAACTGGTTCGGCAGACGGGCGATCCGCAGCAAAAGGTACAGATGATCCATGCCTTGGATGACCTGCTGTATATACCCCCGTCAGGCCCGGCTTCGGTTCTTATCGAGAATTTCGGCCACAACAGTCTTTTGACTGTGCTGCTTGAGGCAGAAGGTGGTGAACGGTTCCTGGATGCACTCAAACAGAGTCAGGAAGCCCTTTCTGAATACCGGGATGAGGATTACGACCGGTTTGAGCAGCAGGTGATTGCTCTTTTTGATACGCTTGGCGATAATGAACGCGCCGCGCTTCAGGAATACCTGGAGGCGCTGGCCAACCGGATTGAGCGGCTGATCAACGGCAGCGAATTCAAGCGGCACACGCGTCCTTTGGGTCGGCTTTTCAGTATGGATGATCGGGGCTCGCAGCAGATGTCGCTGGTTGAGCTGCTGCGCTGGCTGAGCAGCCTGCTGAACGAGGACGCCTATTAGCAGATTTGCTGGTGGGATAGTTTACTGGATTTCAGTCTGCGTTCAGGGCAGTCAGGGCTGCGTCTACTGTATCGTATACGTCAAACAACTCGTGGAATCCGGCAAGGGCCAGGACTTCTATTACCCGGGATGTCGCAGCGGCCAGCACCAGTTTGCCGCCGGCTTTGTTCAGCGTTTTTCCCTGCTGGAGCAGCAGGGCCATGCCAGCAGATGAGATAAACGAAACGTTTTGCAGGTTGACGACTACATTGGATGTCACACCTTCAAGCTGCTTCTCAAACATCTCGGATACCATGTGAGTGCCCATTGAGTCCAGGTCTCCCTGGACGTGGACAATCCTGATGCCGCTGGTGTGCTGGTCAATAGTAATGGCAGTTTTTCTGTTCATAGCAGGCAACTGTTATTTCAGGTGATCATCGAGTTACAAGTATAGTGGGGACACAGCATTAGGCAAATTGCCAGTATAAGCGCGGCGAATTCGCAGAGCAGCACTTGCTGCAGGAGGTGGATGTGAGCAAGTCGTTTGACGCGATCATGAAGATCATTGAAGAAACGGGCAGTATCCCCGACGAAAAAGCCAAAGCGATTATCGATGCTAATGGCCCGCTTGAGGGGGATGAGAGAAAGCAGATCGCCTCGGCGATCAAAATGAAAAGGGCCCTGGAGTCCAAAGAGGGCGAGCCCGGAAAGGCAGATGAATCCTCAGCCGATGAGGTCTCGATGGATGATTATCTTCAAGCCTTAAGTGTTCTGGACTCAGATGAAGCCTCCGGGGAGGAAAAAAAGAAAGCGCAGCAGATCAAGGATAAGTTTGAGGGCTGAGATACCATATCCCCCAAAAGAAAAAACCCCGCCTGAGACCAGCCGCGGGGTTTATTCTTTACTTATTTGTCCAGAACACTAGCCGACGTCTGCACCACCCTCGTCTGAGGCTACGGGGCCGCCTTCATCTGCTTCAGGCATCACGATCCACAGGATGATGTACAGCAGGATGCCGGGGCCTCCGGCCAGCGCCAGCAGCACCATGATGATGCGAACCAGGACTGTGTCAAGGTTGAAATAAGCGCCAAGGCCTGCGCATACGCCAGCGATGACCTTGTCTGACATCAGTCGTACCAGTTTCTTCTCTTCCATTTGCTTTTAACCCTCCATCTGGTAGGTAAATGATTGTGTAATCTTAGACTATACTGTCTTTCAAAATACCACAACCCCGAAAGCGCAGCCGGGTTGCGGCTTATCGCGCTGCGGATGCATCTGCGACCGATTGCGCGGCTGGCTGGACTGCAGGCGGCATGATGATCCATAGCACAATATATACAATGATACCACCCGCGCCGGATGTCAGGATTTCGCCAACCACAAAGGCAAGGCGAATCAGCACGGGATCGATCCCAAAATAGTCGGCAAGTCCGCCACAAACCCCGCCGATCATGCGGTCATTTGTTGAGCGTACCAATCTTTTCTCTTGCATTATTCTACCCTCTAATCAGTGATTCGTCTTAAACTACCATACCCGTCATATCTTAGTACGCAGATGCCTGCCTGGGGTTTCACCACGCACAGGAGTGTTGTGGCAAAAGGCTAACCTGTGCTATAACGGAACATAAGATGGAACACCACACAGCAGTGGAGCTGCCGTGAGCAAGCCTCTCGCCATTACCAGAATTGGGCAATATGACCTGCGCGAGGTCGTTGGTCAGGGTGGAATGGGCACCGTATACCGTGCCCGCCGGCCCGGGGACGACCGTGACCTGGCCATCAAGGTGCTTCCTGCTGACTATGCCGCCCATCCCCTGTTTCTGCGCTCATTTGAACAGGAGTTCCAGATCAGTATCCGCCTTAAGCATTCGCATATTCTGCCTGTTCACGAGGCTGGTATTGCTGAAGCTGGCCCATTTATTGTGATGGACTATATGCCCGGCGGATCACTCGCCCAGCAGATGACCATGCATCCTGGTGGAATGCGCTTTGAAGATATTGTTCGGATTACCAGCCAGGTCGCATCTGCATTGAACCATGCCCACCAGTCTGGTGTGATCCACCGCGACGTAAAGCCCGGCAATATCCTGCTTGACCGCCGGGGGGATGCCTATCTCTCCGATTTTGGGGTTGTGCACCTGGTGGGCCAGGTCAGGCAGGCGCTCGGACACCACCCCGGGACGCCGCCCTATGCTGCGCCTGAACTTGCCCGGGGTGAACAGCCCACTTCTGCCAGTGACCTGTATGCACTGGGCGCCACGGTTTTTGAGATGATAACCGGTCGGGCGCCCTCTCTGGCAGACAGCCGCGATCAGCCTGCTGTTTCCGGTGGCCCGGCTGACCCCTGTGATGTGACCTTCTGGCGTCCCCATGCGCCAGGTGGGCTGAAGGTGGTCATGCAGCAGGTGCTGCACCCTGTTCCGTCCTCACGCCCCGCAAGCGCCCTGGCTTTTGCACAGACGCTGGCAGCGGCCTGCTGGTTGAGCGACCTCCATGAGGTACTTGTGCCGCTATCAATGAATGGCAACGGGCACCACAGCCAGTCTTATCTGGATGAGATCGAGGGCTTTAACGATATTCCAGGAATCACTCCGCAGGAAGAAGTCAGCAGCCATCCGCTGACCCCACTACCGGCTACCAGGAACAGCACACCTCCGCCCTTTGAAGAAGCGACCGTGCCAACTCTCAAGCCTGTCGATATCCCAACTGTTCCCCATGCGCCGGTTGCGATGGATCGGGGAACTGGCTACTTCAAAGCGTTGATCGGCACGGGCTTATCGATCACGCTGATTGTGTTGTTTGTCCTGGTCATGCTCAGCTTTTCACAGGGCGCACCCTATTAGGGTTTGTTCACCCGCTGCTCATAGCGGAATGAATCCCATTTTTGGGCAGGTGATGGCTAATGCGTCCGGGTATCGCCTGGTGGTGAGGGTTCTTCGGTCACTGCGGCAGTGATCCGCTGCCATCCCGAATGGTAGTCCGGGGTGAGAACAGGCGCAATGTCAGAGGGAGATTCTCCATCGAGCAGCCGGCTGATGGCCCGAAGAAAGGCCAGCATTGGCTCATCGCTGGTTTCAGCCGCCCGGATGCGCGACAGATTGACGATCTCCTGCCATTCCTTTCGGCTGGTTGGCCGGCTGGTCAAAACCGAGATGGTATTATCAACCAGCATTTCCAGCGTTTCGGGCGGGTTCATCACCCGCTCAAACGCCTGATCGATGCCCAATTCCCAGCAGGCGCGAAGCAGGTCGCGGTGGACAACCAGCTGCCGGACAACGTTGCGCTCACCTCGCGCAGTGTGGGTCTTAATCAGGCGGTCAAATATGTTGGGAACCTCTGCCTGAAGCAACTCAGGATGGTTATCAAGGAAGCGGCGCGATTCTTCCCAGTTGTCGGCGGTAATGAACTCGCCAATGGTGTAGACCAGGATGGATGTTTGAGCCTCCTCTATCGAATCGCTCAGCGGGGCGTCTTGCAGGGTTTGTCGCAGTTCCAGAAACGCGTCAGGAATTCCCACCTCCCGGCTGCGCTGGAGCAGGTGGCGATGCAGAACCAGCGACTCTCTCAGCAGGGTGCTCTGGTCATATTCAAGGATCAGCATAGCAAGGGCTGAATCGGCCTCATTGCTGAGAAGGATCTCATTGCCCTCAACCAGCCGTTGTTTGCTGTAAAAACTGGTGGCGCTGATAAATTCATGGAGCAGCACAGCCAGCAGATCAATCTGGTCATCATCGAGGGGCTGCGTGCTGCGGCTCGGCTCGGACACACTTCCTCCGGGGGTTCGCGCTATGGTTTCTGCGTTTTCCGTTCAAGATTTTCCACAATCCGAACCCAGCATGTCTGGTGCTCACCTTCCAGCTCTGGTGAAAGGTCGTCAGCCAGCGTGCCGGTGACCAGGCTGTGAATAGCCTCAAGCAGATGGCAAAGGTGATCATCGCCGAGGTCTCTGGACTGGGCGAGCAGGTTTGCCACAAACGTGGGCCACTCACCATAGCGGTCATTTCCGACGAGCATGTTGACTGTCTCGTTGGACAGCATGTCAAACATGGTGACATTGCTTCCCAGCGCCTGTTCTGTATTTCCCGCAAGGAATCCGTCCACTATCTGCTGCCAGTATATCTGGTAAGGGACAACTAGGGACGGGGTGATCAGGCTTGGACGCTCACCATCCAGCAGGCGGATGACGGCTGCCAGCAGGTCATGGACTGCCTCATTGCCGGTCCGCCCTGCGACAATCCGGGTTTGCTCAAGCGTGTCGCTCCACAGGGCGCGCTGCTGGGGGATGATGGTCATCACGGCGATAGTGTTGGAAACAATGATCTCCAGGATATCAGGTTCATCTATTGCCGGGGTGGGGGGCGTGCTGTCAGCCAGTTCTTTGAATGCCCTGTCAATGCCTTTCTCGCGGCATTTCAGCAGCAGGTCGCGGTGCATGCGGAGGATATGCGCTGCCTCCGGCTCCCGCTGAGCCTCCGACAGGTCGATAAGAAGGGCAAACGCGCTCTCAGCCTTTGGTTTAAGCAGTTCAGGATGGGCTTTGAGAACCGCGCGCGACTTTTCCCAGTCGGCGGCGTTCACAAATTCCGTAATAACCTGAAGAAGCTCTTCGGACTCGGAGTTCAGCGCCGGGCTGGCATCGTCGTCGGTTTGTTGGAGGGACTGGTCATGTGGCACGCGTGGACTCCTGTAGCATTTTCCCTAATTAGACCGCATTACCAACCGGGATGCCAGCATTTTTTACCTGTGCAGCGGAGAAGCGGTGTCATACCAGTTTTTCCAGCACTGCGCTGGCAATATCGGTATCCAATCCGGGCAGGGTCTTCAGGTCAGGCCCCGCATAGCGTGCGCTGCGGTCATTGGCGATATAGGCAAGACCGACCTTCTCAAGGGTCTTCCAGTATTTTGATACTTCGTTGCGAGCACGGTAGACGTCATAAAATGCGTTGATCAACTGCTGGTGGGTAAAGTCATACTCAACCGGTTCTTCGTCAGGTGTCTCCGGCCCGGGCTTCGGGGCGGGCAGGGGGATATCGATCTTCATTCCCACCTTAATGCGACCGGGATCGCTGATTTCGTTGAACAGGGCGATCATCGGGTAATGACCCGAGGAACCGTAATATTCCTCCGAGATCGCGCCCAGCGTATCACCCGGCTTGACGATATGTGTGATCGTCTCGGCTCCCCAGTCGCCAAGCCAGGCCTTTACATCCTGATAGTCTGCCTCATCCTGTGGGATGGGCGTTGTGATCCCGGCAAACATTGCCCTGGCCCGGATCCGTTTCCATTCCTCATCGGGAACCGGGAAGGGCGGCTTTTTCAGCCCTGCGATGCCTTCTGCCGGCACCAGCGCGACCTTCTGATACTGCGTATTGTGCTGGTACCAGGCTTCATTGAATACCGGGATCGGCCATTTTCGATAGGCGCCCCCATCACCATTCCAGTAGGGATCGTGGATATAGACATAGTTATCATCATACCCGACCACCAGTGCAAAGTGCCCCCCGCCGATATACGATTCGTGCAGCCCGGCTCTCATCACCGGCTTGTAATCCACCAGTACCAGTGCCGGGCGGCCCTCGTCAATCCATGTCTGGAGGGCCGAGAGCCGGGCATCGGTTGACCGGTCATGGCGCTCCAGTTTCAACCCGTATTTGTTCCCTGCGCCCTGCACGGTGCTGACCCACAGGGGACCGCGGCTGGTGATCCCCGAATCGCGGTAAACCTGATCAACCGAGACATCTTTGCCAATCGTCTGCGCCATCATCGCGATGCAGGCAGGCCCGCAGTCATTAAACGAGTAACCGGCGGTAACCGAATCTTTCTGCGACACATAGACCACTTTGAGAATGGACGCCATCGCTTCCTCCTGTATGCCGTTTTGCGCGTACCGTAATGGGTACAGGACACATTAAACCCCGGTCAGGTGCGCAAGTCAAACCCCGGTACGGTCCATTCCGGTCAAAATCAATGCCCATCACATTGTCTCGTGCGCTTATTGAAATAGTGATACGCAGCAAAGGGTGGGGTTCACAAGTCTCAGGGGAGTGACCCGCCCAGCGAGAGGATGCGGTCGCGGGCGAACGCAGTATTTTCGTCATCAACAATGCTGGCGTTGAGGAACAGGGTATAGGCGCTGACTGCTTCGTCAGCCTCTCCCCGCTGGTCGTGGATCAGCCCGATTCCAAAATAAGCGCGCGCCAGTGAGGAGTCCAGGATCGACCCGGTCTCAAAGTCGGAAAGGGCCTCATCGTACTGGCCTAAACGCTCGTAGGCAAAACCCCTGTTCACGTATGCAAGGCCGATATCCGGGTCGAGCGCAATCGCGCGGGTGGTGTACTGGACGGCGGCTTCGTAATCGCCGATCTCGTAACAGATCAGGCCCAGGTTGTTGAAAGAACCGGCATTTTCATAGCCGAGTTCCACTGCCATCAGGTAATCATCGAGCGCCTGCTGAAGATTCCTGATCTGGTAGTTAATCAGGCCGCGCCGGTCATAGGCGGGCGCATAATTCTGGTCAAGCTGGATGGCGTATGTCAGTTCGTCAACTGCTGCCTGCAGATCCCCGGTCTCGGCGTAAACCAGCGCCCGGTTGAAGGGGATATCCGGGTTTCCGGGGTCGAGAGAGGCGGCCTGGTCGAGCAGGTCGAGGGCGGCGTCCCAGTCGCCCTGTTGGTAACAGGTCTCTGCCAGGGACAGGTAGCTGGCGCTGTCACCGGTCGAGATATTATCGCCGCTGCCAGCAGTGATGGTCAGGATCGAGGCGGGCACCAGAGTGAGATTGCCGGCAGGCGTTGCCTCCGGGGGGGAGCAGGCGGTTGCAGTCAGCAGGGCAGCCGCCACTGCTGAGTAGCTGGCAAGTGCCCTAGGGAATGCGTTTGCCATTCGTCTCTCCCGTGCTGCTCCGGTGCTGGGATCAAACCAGTTTAGCCAGGTCTTCGACAGCGCGTCCCATATCCAGGAAAACCAGTCCCAGTCTGGCATCCTCGCGGGCGAGAACAGTTAGCACGGCTTCCTCGCCGACCGCCATCAGGATGACATAGCCGTGCTCACCCTTGATATAGACCTGGTTGAGCGTCCCCCTGCCCAGTTCGTTCGCGATTCGTTCGCCCAGGGACAGCATGGCGGCGGACATCGCTGCCACCCGGTCTTCTGAGACATCAGCAGGCATTGAGGATGCCATGCTCAGGCCGTCCACGCTGACCACGGCAGCGGCTTCAACAGAGGGTGAGTTGACCTGCAGATCGCGCAGCCGGTCGATCATTTGCTCGGTTCGGGATTTGGTCAAGGTTAGCTCCTCAACAGCGGTTCAGATACTTTGCTGTTATTAAACTTGACTGTTGTGGGACTGTCAAGTGTGCTGAGCAATCTTGCTATGGGGTTTTTATGTTCTGCCAGGCACCCCCCAAAAGAAAACAATTAACCGTGACCGATCAGGGATTCAATCTCCCGTCCGGCTATTCAAAACATCAAGGAACTGCTGCTTGAATGCATCCCCATCTGCAGACACAGCAATCTGCACCTGGCTGCCTGTCGGATTGACTCGCGTTACTCCGATATTTGCGCCCTCTTCATCAACCACTATTACTGATTGGATCTCAAACGACGCCAGGCTGCTGTCTACTGCCACGGCTGCGGTCAGTGGATCCCAGAAGTAATAACTGCCGGATTGTACAAAGCCAATATTCTCGGTTAGCACCTGGTACACAAACCTGGCTGCTGGCGTGGTTCGGTCATTACCCAACCTACGATAAAATGCTTCGTCCAGCAGGACATGATTGCAGGCATCGAGCGGCACAAAGGTGATCGGCGCTCCCGATTCCACAACCATCTGAGCAGCAACCGGATCGATATAGATATTCCATTCGGCAGCGCTGTTATCTATTCGCATTTCCGGGACATCTGCCACATTACCTGGCACATAAAAGGCGCCGCCCATGATGAATACGCGGCTGAGATTGTCCGCCAGCAAGGGATCGGACTGGAAAGCTTCCGCCAGATTGGTTAGCGGTCCCAGGGTAATGATCTCCAGGTTGCCGTCTGCCTCTTGTACAGCATCCGCTATCAACTCCATCGCGGTTTGACTCGCTGGCGAGTTTGGATTGGATGGGATATCCACTCCCGCCAGTGAATCCACCCAGCTTCGCCAGCTTGTTGGGAAAACATGGTCACCTGCCAGCGGCGTCTCGCGCCCGCATGCCACTGGGATATCAGGACGTCCAGCCAGAGCTGCAAGGTCGAGCGCATTCTGAACACCCGGCTCACAGTGTGCTTCACCTGTGCCCGTGACGGTGATCGCCAGCACTTCTACATCAGGCCGCTGAAGCAGATAGAGGATGGCCATCCAGTCATCGGCAGCCATATCGGTATCAATGAGCGTGGGTTGCGCATCTGCTGACACAGGCACAGGGGTGGTGTGCTGCTCGAAGGTGTCGACCGGTTCACTTTCACAGCTGACAAAGCGTATGTGCCCATTGCCGCCCTCAACACAAAAAAGTGGCGGCACCCCTAACGTGGCCAGTATTGGCCCTGCTGCGAGGAGCACCACGACCATCGCCAGCAGTACCATGGCAATGATAAGAATTCGTCGTTTTTTCATGGTCTCCCTCTGCTCTATACCGCTTACCGGGTGCAGTCTCCCGGGCCAACTATAGTATAAGCGATTCTGTCTCGATGTGAGCAGCAATCCTGACAAACGAATGGGGCGCGCTGCTGCGCCCCATTCAACTGCCGTCTGATAAATGTCACCCGTTGCGGTGCAGTCTGCCCTTACGCTTGGCATATACCTCGGCGCGTTTGAAGATCCACAGCCCCAGCGGGATCAGCATTGCGCCCATGATCAGCACGGGCCAGATATAGGGCCACAGCATGTTTGTAGGCTGCCCTTCCAGCACGGTCATTCGGACACCGTCCAGCACGTACATGGCCGGGCTGAGTCGTCCCAGCACCTGCAGGAAACCGGGAAGCACACTGATCGGATAGTAGACCCCGGACACCAGCAGCAGGAGCGCGATCACCACATGGGTCATCTGCTGCCCGCGCTCCGGGAAGAGCAGCGGCATGATCGATGACATGATCCCCACCCCGATGAATGAGAAGCTGCCCGCCAGCAGCATGATCGTTGCGCCAAACAGGTTCGCGTCCCGCAGGCTGATATCGAAGATCAGCGCATTGACCACCAGGATCACCCCGGTGAACAGGAAGCTGTAGACCACGGCAAATGTCGTTTGCCCGGCCATGTGAACCAGCCGCCGGACGGGCGCCATCAGCGTATACTCGATGGTGCCTTCCCAGCGCTCAATCGAGATGATCTCGGTGATCCAGTAGAAGATGATGGTCAGATAGCGCCAGACCAGCGTTCCGATTACCAGATAGAGCACCAGATACTTGGAGTCGACGTTCTCCGAACCCCCGATCTGTTCCATGCCCAGCCCGATGTAGCTCACCGAGAGGCTGTTGGCAATTGAGTAGACCATCCAGACCAGCTCCCAGCCCCAGTAGCGCTTGACCAGGTTGGCGTTGCGTTCCACGAACGCGTATGTTGCACGAAGTTGATGTACGACTACAGACATGATTCACCCTTTTTACATTCACATTCCCACTGTTGGGCACAGGTGGGGCAGGGAGACCTGCCCCAATCCTTATGCCGCCAGTATTGCCGTCTCTTCGCTTTCCTCTGTTACCTCTGACAGTACCGCACCGATATCGTCGAGCGTCTCGCTGACTTCGGCTTCCGGGTCAAACTCGCGTCCCGTCAGCGCCAGGAACACATCCTCAAGCGTGGTTTCCCTGCCATTTTCCGATGGCACCATCTCCCGGAGCTTTTCCGGTGTGTCCAGCGCCACAATGTCCCCGTGATCCAGGATGGCAATCCGGCTGCAAAGCTTATCCGCCTCGACCATATCATGCGTCGTCAGGATGATCGTCACGCCAAAGTTATCCCTCATCTCGCGGACAACGGCCTGCACCTCCAGCTTGGAGCGCGGGTCCAGCCCGGTGGTCGGCTCGTCCAGCAGCAGGATGCGCGGCCTGGTGAGCAGCGCACGGGCAATCGCCACCTTCTGCTGCATCCCCCGGGACATCTCCTCCATCGGCCCGTAGATCGCCCGCTTCTCCAGGCCAAGCCGGGTGAGGATCGTTACAATCTGCTTGCGCGTCTCGCGACCTTCCATTCCGTAGAGCCGCGCCCCGTAGATCAGGTTTTCCATTGGCGACAGCTTCTTGAAGAAGCTGGCCTCAACCGAGACCCGGTTGATGAGCTTCTGCACCGTGAACGAGTCTTTCACAATGTCATAACCCAGGATCGTAATCTGGCCTTTATCGGGCAGCAGCAGCGTCGACATCAAGCGGATCAACGTTGATTTGCCGGAGCCGTTCGGCCCCAGCACACCGAAGATCTCGCCTTTATGCACGGCAAACGAGAGCCGGTTCACGGCCACGATCTGCTTTTGGTCCCCGTTTCCATTGCTGTCCTCTTGCACAGCAGGCTTTCTGCCGTTCGGCGTCAGGCTTGTTTCCGCAGGATCAGGTTGGCACCCGTTCACTGCGGGTTTTCGCAGCTTCCGGGCGATCTGCTTCCAGATGGGTTCGCCCTGCTTACCAAATGACTTCACCACACCATCTACCTGTATAACAATCTCGGACATCTTTTACTCCTCAAAACAAACAAAACAAAAAACGGCTGCATGCTCGCAGCCGTGAAAAGACCGGTCCGGTCCTTGAAAATAAAAACGGCCACGAGCGTTTTTCTGCCCGTGACCGCGCTGGCCTTCCTCAATCAGAGACGGTCAACAGGCAGACTCCACCCCGGAATCAGCAAACATACCGCAGAGCGATACGCGCCGATTAATCCAGATTCGGACTTCTGTGTGCATCAACATCTCCTTAGCGAAAACGTATGCCCAGTCTAACGTAGAATGGTGGTGACTGTCAATACCCAGTTTTATCCTATGAACACCAGAATGATGGTGCGGAGGCTCAGCGCAGAGATGAGCCCTCCCACGATGAACATCAACGCTCGGGAGGGAATGCGTTTGACCATCCAGGCGGCAAGCGGGGCGGCTATTACTCCACCAAGCAGCAGCCCGACGATGATAAGCCAGTTTTCCAGGATGGTGCTGCCCAGGATGGCAAAAAAGGCGATGGATTCGGCCAGCGTGACAAAAAACTCGGAGGCATTCACCGACCCGATGGTTAAGCGAGGGTTGTGTCCCCGGGCAATCAGGGTGGTGGTGACAATTGGCCCCCAGCCGCCTCCGCCGATGGCGTCAAAGAATCCGCCGATCAGGGCCAGGAGAATTGGTCTGGGTTCCCGGTCAGTATGGGGCATCTTTCTAAGGGCTTTGACAATAATCAGCATCCCCATTATCAGCAGGTAAAGGCTGATCAGGGGTTTGATGATATTCACCGGTATTGTTGTCAGGATATAGGCGCCAACCACACCGCCGATGATACCGGGCAGGATCAACCTCAGAAACAGGGTTTTGTTGATATTACCCATCTTGAAGTGTGAAAATCCAGAGACCCCGGTGGTAAACACCTCTGCCGTGTGCACGCACGCGCTGGCAATCGCCGGGAGGACCCCAAAGCTGAGCAGAAATGTATTGGAACTGACACCGTAGGCCATGCCCAGTGAACCGTCGATAATCTGAGCGCCAAACCCGATCAGCGTGTACATGAGCAGTGTTAAAATCATCCAGCTCTCCTATAATCACCTGGTTTAAATTACATAACTCCTATAGAAGTTATAGGATAATGGGCAAAAAAATTATCCCGCTCCCCCGGTGCGTCCGCCATGTGCTGCCTTTTCACGGGCCAGCACATCGGAGAGGGTCGTGTTATCCAGGATGTTTGCAAGCATATTGCGCACATCCAGCATCACCAGCCTGAGGCCGCAGGTCGCCTCATCAGGGCAGCCGCATGGCTCATAGGCCATCTGGCTGACACAGCTTATTGGGGCGAGGGGACCATCCAGTATGCGAATAATCTGTCCGAGGGTGATTTCATCCGGGGGCTTGTTGAGCATATAGCCGCCGCCAGCGCCCATCTTGCTGGTCAGCAGCCCGGCGTTTTTCAGCGTAAGCATGATCTGTTCAAGAAACTTATAGGGAATGAGTTCGGTCTCTGAGATTGTCTTAATAGGGATCGCACCATCACCATCTGCAGATGCCAGATGGATCATCGCTCTCAACCCGTATTCGCCCCGCCGCGACAGCTTCATGTCCTAAGTCCTACCAATCCTGTAGGAGTTCAGGAACATTATAGCCCTGTGCTGGCGTCCTGTCAAGGCACTTGTCAGATAGGATGTCAGGCGTTGAACGTATCCACGGCCTTTTTGATGGCATCGCGGATGCGCTCGTCTGGGATATCCTCCGGGTTATCATACTGCTCGCCGTCCACCCAGATGTCGATGGTACCATCGGGGACGCTGCCGAAGTCAAGCTTTACATCCGCCAGGTCGGGATGCTGGTCCAGTTCCTTTTTGACCATTTCCTCGATCTGCTCGGCGGCGAGGCTGGCGGAGCGCTCCCGTTCTTCAATCATAGCATCCTGAACCAGTGCCATCGACCGTGTCAGCGTCTGCTCTGGCTGGCGGCGTGTTTTCAGATAGACAAAGTAGATAACCAGGAAAATCACCACTATAACAACGGGGACGATAATCACAAGCGCAATCAGCAGGCCCAGGTTTGACATCGTTGATATACCTCCAGCCCCCAGTGGGGGTTTATGCTGGACAGCCTAACACACCATCCTGGATCAGTCAAGATGGGTGACAACAGCCGGGGGAAACCAAAAGGGCGCAGCTTGCGCCCTTTTGGTATTTGCTTACCCTTCTGGCGTGGGGTCCACGCCAGGATAATCCTCGGCAAAGTTGCTCAGGTGGTATTCAGGCGATTTCTCGAATGCACCCTTGCAGCCATCACAGCAGAAATAGTAGGTTTTTCCCCCATATTCTGTGCTTGATGTCCAGTTACCTTTGGCAGTCTTCATGCCGCAAACCACGTCATACACGATCACATCACCCATTTTTATCCTCCTTTTTGTCATGATTGTATCTGCCAGGCTGCGCCAGTGCATCATACCCTCTTGCGCCGGAGCAGCAGCGCATTTCCGATCACAAATACATCGCTGAAAGCCATGGCAAATGCTGCCAGGATGGGGTGAAGCTGGCGCAGCAGGTTGGGCGCCCATGAAAACGGGTACAGCACACCTGCCGCAACCGGGATCAGCAGGACATTGTAGCCAAATGCCCAGAACAGGTTTTGCTTGATCGTCCTGACCGTCTGCCGGCTCAGCCTGATTGCCTCGCTTACGCTGCGCAGGTCACCACGCATCAGCGTGACATCGGCAGTTTCCATGGCCACGTCCGTCCCGGTGCCGATGGCGATTCCCACATCAGCCTGGGCCAGGGCAGGTGCGTCGTTGATCCCGTCGCCGACCATCGCCACGGTATGTCCCTGGTCCTGCAGCTTGCTGACATGGTCCGCTTTCTCACCGGGCAGCACCTCGGCGAATACCGTATCAAGCCCGGTTTCACGGGCAATTGCCTGCGCTGTGATCTGGTTATCGCCGGTGATCATCGCTACGTGCAGTCCCAATCGCTTTAAGGCTGCGACTGCCTCCCGGCTGCCCTCTTTGACCGTATCGGCGACCGCGATCACGCCGATAGCCGTGCCATCCGCCGCTATCCACATGGTTGTTTTGGCTTCAGATTGCAGTCGTTCTGCCTTGGGTTGAAGACCGTTCAGGTTGACCTGCTGCTCCTGCATCAACTGGATATTGCCCAGCAGGATGTTTCTGCCGTCAACCTGCGCCTGGATGCCCCGGCCTGACAGCGCGGTAAATTGCTGCGGTTCAGACAGTGTCAATGACCGTTCCTGTGCGGCTCGCACAATTGCCGCGCCCAGCGGGTGCTCGGACCCGCGCTCAGCCGCCGCTGCATAGGTGAGGACTTCTGCTTCAGTGTGCTGGATACCGTTTGAAGCCTGTTCGCTGATTACCACGTCGGTGACAGTTGGCTCACCGCGGGTGATCGTGCCCGTTTTGTCCAGAACCACGGCGGTAAGCTTGTGCGCCTTTTCCAGTGCTTCGCTGTTCTTAAACAGGATGCCGCGCTGTGCGCCCATCCCCGTCCCGACCATGATCGCAGTGGGCGTTGCCAGCCCCATCGCACACGGGCAGGAGATGATCAACACGGCCACCATCCGGATCATTGCCGTGGTGAAATCTGCCTCAGGAACAAGGAAAAACCAGACGGCAAAGGTGATCAGCGCCACTGTGATCACCGCCGGCACAAAGACCGCCGATACCTGGTCGGCCAGGCGCTGGATCGGGGCTTTGCTGGCCTGGGCATCCTCAACCAGCTTGATGATCTGGGCGAGAGTTGTCTGGCGTCCCACGGCGGTCGCTTCAAACTTCAGCAGCCCCTGTTTGTTGATCGTGGCACCGGTGACTTTCTGGCCCGGTGCTTTCTCAACAGGCAGGCTTTCCCCGGTGATCATGCTTTCGTCCACGCTGCTCTGCCCCTCGCGGACGACGCCATCCACCGGGATTTTTTCGCCGGGACGGGCAACCACCAGATCGCCGACCTCGACATCATCAATGGGAATGTCAATTTCCACGCTGTCCCGGATGATCCGGGCGGTTTTGGCCCGCAGGCCCATCAGCCGGCGGATCGCCTCGCTGGTCTGCCCTTTGGCCCGTGTCTCAAGCAGCTTACCGGTCATGATCAGCGTGATGATCGTTGCCGAGGTTTCAAAATAGACATGCCCCGGCGCCAGGCCCAGCGTCACGATAATTGAATAGAAATAGGCGACGCTGGAGCCCAGGCTCACCAGCACATCCATGTTTGCCGCCCGGTTGCGCAGCGCCTTGAACGCGCCAACATAGTAATGCCAGCCCACGTAAAACTGGACAGGCGTTGCCAGCGCCCAGAACAGGAAGTTGACCCAGCTCTCATGCACCCAGTGGCCCAGAAGCCCGAAGTCGCGCGACATGCTCATGATAAACAAGGGTATGGTGAATGCCGCGCCGGTGATCAACCGGTTGGTATGCCCACGCAGTTCTTTCTGGCGCGCTTTCCGCTCAGCGTCCTGCATATCCTCGCCCGAATCGGCTTCGACAACCCCGTACCCCATCACCTCAACCTGCTTCACCAGTTCTCGACGGGTGACCAGCCCGGGGATATAGGTGATGATTGCTTTCTCAGTGCTAAGGTTGATCGCCGCATCGAGAACACCATCCAGCTTCCTCAGCCCTTTTTCAACGGTGGCGGCGCAACTGGTGCAGTCCATCCCGGTGATCGCCAGTTCGGTTTCAGCCGTGGCGACATCGTAGCCAGTCAGCCGGATGCGCTCGATGATATCCTCTTTGCTCAGTTCATCACCGTCATAAGTCACTGTCGCGCGTTCCAGCGCCAGGTTGACCTGTGCGGTGCTGACCCCTTCCAGCCGGGACAGCCCTTTCTCGACAACCGATACGCAGTTGGCGCAGGTCATCCCGGTGATCGGGAGGGTAGTTTGGGTTTCAGTCATGGTGATGAATCCTCTTCAGGCAGCCTGTTTTTCTGGTAACTGTTCATAATTTACTCAGGGTCTCAAACACGTCGTGCAGCTCATCCAGCACCCGTTCGCCCTCATCGGGATCGCCGCTGCGGATTGCATCCTTGACACAGTGATGCATGTGGTCATCCAGAATAAGCAGGCTGACTTTATCCAGCGCGGCCTGAACGGCCTGTATCTGGTGGATGATGTCGATGCAGTATTTATCTTCTTCTACCATTCGCCCGATGCCGTTGACATGGCCGGTGACGCTTTTGAGACGGTTTAACACATCGTTTTTTACATCAGTGGGGCGAACTCTGCTTCTCTCAGATGATTGAGTCTGTGTGCTCATCAAGCCTGTCCTCTCCTTATCCCTCCCCCCTGGGGGGGGGGATGCATTGACTCTACCAGTGATCCCGGCCTGCGTCAACTGAGTGGGGCGGCCAACGGGGGAAATTGATGCAATTCTAATATTTCCGGGGGTATTTTTGTGCTACGATAAAGTTGATACGAACGGTCAGCGATTGGCGTGACAAGCCGCTCGGATTGGGTTAAAATCACGGGGCAGTACTTCTGGAGGGCTTTGATGCCGATTTATGCTTATGAATGTGCCGAGTGCGGGGTGCGCTTTGAGCGCCGGCAGAGCTTCAGCGATGAACCGGTGCGTATCTGCCCCGAATGTGGGGGGACGGTGCACCGCCTGATTCAACCTGCTGGAATCATTTTCAAAGGATCGGGGTTCTACGTCACTGATAATAAGAAAAGCAAGAACCCGGCAGGGCCGGGTACCAGTACGGCAAAATCCAAATCAGATGCCAGCCCTGACACCTCACCTTCAGGCAGCGATTCGAGCTCATCTACCGGTTCATCGACCGCATCAGACAGCAAAGAATAGCGCCCCTATCCCATTGCCCTGAATGATCAGCGCCGCTTTATGCGGCGCTTTTTGCATGTGAGCGTGAGAGAAGTTCAGAATATCTGGATCGTCCCGGTTGCCGGGACGATTTTTTGCTGGTAGCCATCTACATAGTCGAGCAGCTTTTCATGCAGGCGTTCCCATTCTTCACTCTGGAGGATGGCGTGCATGGTTTCGATGTCATCAGTGATCCCTCCGGTGAGGATCTGCTGGCAGTCCCCGTACATGGTATACCATGCCTCGGTGGGTTGAATGCCCATCTTGGTAATGCCGGGGGCCCACTCCCGTACCACAAATTCAAAGTACTCGGCGTCGCGCCCCTCTTTAATATCCCAGCTCATCAGCAGTTTGATCATGGTTCATTCTTCCTGCAAAAGGCTATTGTGTCAGCTTATGACAGTTGGCAAGCCGCTTACTGCGCGTAGCGCAGCACGATAACCTGGGTTTCCTCTTCAAACGTGCTGCCTTTGACACGCAGTACATCGAGTTCTTCATATTCTGATATCCCCATTTCTTTCAGGAACCGGTCCAGGGGATCGAGGTCTTTGACGCAGGCATCAGTTTTATAGTGCATTGGGATTACAAGGGATGGCTCAATCAGGCTGATTACCTCTGAAGCCTGAGTGCTGTTCAATGCGCTGCCACCTCCCACCGGGATCATCAGCACGTCAATCGGGCCAAGCTCTTCGATCTGTGCCTGCCCCGGCACATGATCCAGGTCACCCAGGTGGGCAATTGTAAAATCATTGATCCGGTACACAAAGATGATGTTTCTACAGGTCTGTCCGGGCTCAACAGCCTGGTTATAGGATGCAATCCCGGTGATAAAAATGCCGCCAATTTCATATTCGCCTGGTCGATTCAGCACATGCTCGGCCCGTTTTACAAGGTGGGCCGCATTATGACCGGGGGAGTCATGGCTGATCGTGACAATATCCCCGCGCACGTTTAATTCCCCGTAACCGATGCTTTCATCGTACGGGTCGGCTACAAGGTTGGAAATACCACGCTCCATGATGCGAAAGCAACTGTGCCCATACCAGGTAATGTCCATTGTGTCACGGTCTCCACTCGTTCATGTGTTCTGTTTAGGCGATTATACCGTACCGCTCAGGTGGACGCCATAGCCCCATTTGACATCTGCCGGATGAGGTGTAGACTTCTCCAAATCTTTGTTCGAAGATGAGGGGGTTCCCATGAATGAAATCGTACGGCAGGTCCAGTCAGACCATGTTCAGTTTATTGACCTTCAATTTACAGACATCAATGGTACCATCAAAAGTGTGACCATTCCCACCGCGCGGCTGCAAGAAGCCATTGACCGGGGGGTGTGGTTTGACGGGAGCAGTATCCAGGGTTTTGCCCGCATTCAGGAGAGCGATATGTTCCTGATGCCCGACCTCGCGACTTATCGTGTGCTGCCCTGGACTTCTGATGAACGCAGGCGCGCCCGGCTGATCTGTGATATCAAACGCCCTGATGGCACCCCGTTTGAGGGCGATCCGCGCTCTGCACTGCGCCGGGCCATTTCCCGGTGCACGACACTGGGATATGCCTATAACTGTGGCCCCGAACTGGAGTTTTTTCTGTTTAAAAAGAACGGCGATGGCCCTCTTGCACCGGTGCCCCATGATGTCGGCGGCTATTTTGATTTCTCGCCCAAAGATGAGGCGCAGTCCATCCGGGCGGACATTGTCCGGGCCCTGGAGCAGATGGGAATGTCGGTTGAGGCCAGCCACCATGAGGTGGCAACCGGTCAGCACGAGATTGACTTCGAGTATGCTGACGCGCTGACTGCCGCCGACAACGCGGTGACCTTCAAGTATACGGTCAAAGCCATCGCAGCCGCCTGGGGAGTCTACGCGACCTTTATGCCCAAGCCAATTTTTGGGATCAACGGGTCAGGGATGCATACGCACCAGAGCCTGATAGATTTGAAAAACGGGCAGAACCTGTTCTTTGATACGGATGATCCCTATAAGCTGTCGGCGCTGGCATATGCCTTCATTGCCGGGCAGCTTTATCATGCAAAGGCGCTTTCGGCGGTGGTCGCGCCTACAGTCAACTCTTATAAGCGGCTGACGCCCGGTTATGAGGCCCCGGTTTATATTTCCTGGGCGCAGGTCAACCGCTCGGCGTTGATCCGTATCCCGCGCTACTCGCCCGGGCGGGACCAATCCACCCGGGTTGAGCTTCGCTTCCCCGATCCAAGCTGCAATCCCTATCTGGCCTTTGCTGCGATGCTGTATGCCGGCCTGGATGGCATTGAGAAAGAACTGCCCCATGTGGAACCGGTGAACGAGGATCTCTATCACTTCACGACCGAGGACCTCAAGCTGCGCGGCATCGAAACCCTGCCCGGCACGCTTGGGTCTGCGCTGGATGCACTTGAAGTGGATGACGTTGTGCTGTCGGCGCTGGGAGACCATATTGCGGAGTGGTATCTCCGGGCGAAACGCGCCGAGTGGGACGAATACCGCATCCAGGTCTCGCAGTGGGAGATCGATCGCTACCTGGAAACGCTCTGATCCAATCAGGACAAACGCCTGTTTCCAGAAAACAAACTGCCTTTTTGGTGAAATTCAGCTATAGTTAAGGGGATAATGACCGTTTAGCTCAGGTTAACCACAATCACGAGGTGTGTGTATGGGTCGCAGAAAATGGTTTGTATTTGCAGTGATTGGCCTGGCGCTCCTGATGGTGGGATGTCAGGGCAGTATTGACGAGGTCGTGGGCAATTTTAATGCGCGGGCGACTCAACTTGCCGGCGGCGAGGTGACACTCACCACCGGGGGGCAAACTGGTGTGCAGACGCCAGAACCCACGGCAACGACGGTACCAACAGCCATCCCTGAGATGCCGGGATACCACGATCTGACCACTAACCCGAACCTGCTGCTGGTGCAGGCCTGGGGACAGACAGTCGGGCTGCCCTCCGGGGCGGAATTTACCATTATCGCCGACCAGTACCAGGTTGGTGAATACTTCATCCAGGTCCTGCAAACCGACCGCCGCGCAACCGACTCGGTCCGGGGAGGCAGCGTTGTGATCGATCTGGGGCAGGTACGGCTTGACCTGGCGCTGGAGGACACCCGCGGTGAGTTTGGCGCAGGGACAATCACCTTTCAGCCTACTCTGGATGCCTCCGGGCAGATCCACCTGAACCCGCAGGGTGCAGATTTCAACAACCTGCGGATGCCTGACGAGTTCACCACAGCGCTGGGCGATGCAATGCTGACTGTGCTGACCGGTGCACCCACCGATCCCCTGAGGCGCACCAACCTGACTCTCATCTCCCTTTCACAGGGACGGATGCAGGTCTCCGGCACGATCCGTTAGAAGACCATCATAGAGATGAAAACAGCCGGGCAGTGAATGCCCGGCTCCTGTTTACCGAGTTCCCATGCGATTAACCACTCCTTCATTCTTCCGGCGATGGATTACAGCCCTGACACTTATGGCTCTGATTCCTGTGGGCTGCCAGCCAGCGGGTAATGGCCCGCTGACGATGGATACCGCTGACCCTGCCAATCCGAATCCCACCCAGACCCTGCTGACAGAGCCCACTTCGACCCGCATCCCCATCCCGACTGCGGTGGTGACCCAGCCGCCCGCCGTCGTGCTGCCGGATTCTTCCGGGCTGACGATTGCCTGCGAGTCAAACACGCTTCTTGTCCCGGTGATCGCTGATACCACCAATTCCGCTGCAGCCCCCGCAGTGAGTATAGCTGCCGCTGGCGGCAGGGTTTATGTCGTCGCCAATGCGGGCCTGTACGCTGCCGAACAGGCTGTGGTCGATGCTGGTGTGGCAGCTTTTGAGCCGGTGCTGCTACCAGGTGTCCGGATCGGCGACCGGGTGGTCCAGGAGCTGGTTGATATGGCGCCTGATATCAAAGGCGAACAGCTCTACCTGCTGGATAAAGCGGGCAGCCTTTACAGCCTGGACCTGTCGAGCAGCCAGACCAGTCTGGTCTACCGCGCCGCGCCTGATGACCAGGCGGAGGTCTATCCCCAGATGGTCGCGGTGACTGTCGATCATGAAAACCGGCCTGTTCTCCTTGATACGGCCCATGGCGCATTGTGGACACTGTACAATCCCGGTCTGCTTGAGTTTATCTACCAGGATGAGGGGCTGATGACGGCGGTTGACCTGGCGGCTTCCGGCGGGCGCTATCATGCGCTCCTGCGCGATGGCAGCACCGAGGTCATCCGCGAAGGGCGCTGGCCCCTGTTTCGTGAGGCGGAGGAAGCGCCCGGGCTGGCTCTGTCAATCGGTGCATCTGACCACCTGGGTGTAGACGCGGTGTTTACCGTTGATGCTTTCCATCGGGAGATTGCCCTCTTTGATCAGGTGACCGGTGAACCGATCTCGCGTTATGTCTTCGGCTTCAGCACGCCCGGGCTGCTGCGCGCGGCGGTTTTCTCCAATGGGCGGTTATATGCCCTGTTTGAAGGAGAGGTAGTAGTCTTCCCGGGGCCTGAGCGTGAAGACGCCGCAGCCTGCGCGCCGCCCAGCCCGGCGAGCATCCCGCGCCCCTGGCTGTACGGGCTGGATATCATTGCCATGTTGCGCGGCTGGCGTTTTCCCATTGAGGGTGGGACGCTCCCCATCTGG
>JAFGNO010000069.1 GCA_016926985.1 Anaerolineae bacterium | reverse complement strand
GGACCGGGCAGGAGGGCGAGCAGCAGGACCGGGAACAGAAAGCGGATCGGTTTACGCATGGTGCCCCCTTTCAAGATTATCGTAGCACAGGTTGAGGGTGGGGGGGCCGGGACCATTGCAGGACAATTTTATACTACCATATCAGGATAAAGATATTCGGTCTCTCCCAATGCATGATTTCACCATGCGTACAATATTTCGTCCGCCTTTTCTGCAGCTCTGCTCTTCTGCATTCTGCTTACTGCTATTCCACAGAGCTTCTCGGTTTTCGTCCCTCCAAGTATTATGGAGACCCCTTGTACAACCATCACAGCCAGAGAAAGGGTCAATGCCCGCTCGCTGCATAGCTCTTTTTCAAGCGCTTCTGGATAGAAGGCCCCATGCCGAACTTGCAGCACCTCAAACTGGATCCTCTCAACTTGTCTGTTGACGGTTCTGGTCTTGAATCCATAGGCGTGACCTCGACGCGAAGGGGACAGTTTATGTGGAACAGCACCAAGGTACTGTTCCTGCTCGAAGTGCATGGTTTCGGTGATCAGATCGGAGCGGCTCTGGTAATGCTTCCCCTTCTGTTACCATCGGTTTCCACGATTGAACTGGTGCTGTACAATCTAGTGGATCGGTCATGACTTTCCTTTCGGCCTTGGTCGACTAATAGGATGCCCGTCCTATCCCGATGATCAATTCAATGAAGAGAATGGTCCCCCAGCTCAGATATACAGAAGAATAATCTCCCTGGAAATAATGGATGGTAATAATGACACCCACCGACTGGAATAGATTTCTGGAATTTGAACCTGAGCAGAACGACGATCAATTACTGAAGGGGATAAATTACAGTTATAACTTTCCTTTCTCTCGAAGTATAACGAGTCCATACGTAAAAGGGCTTATAGAAAAGGAACCAGAGAGAGTCTGGGTCTATTTTGTCGATTTTGAGAAAGATGAACAATTAATCTGTGGGTATACACATTCGAGGGTCCAAAAATTACTGCATCATGAGTTGAATGGGCGTATTTATAATTGTTATGTAACAGTAAAACAGTACGATCAAAATAATCCACCCTGTTTCGATATGATTGATCCGGAAGAAAATGATTGGTATTACGATTGACTCCCCTACCCGAGGATATCGTGGAGTGACTGGTGTGTAGGGTGTGCGGGATCGAATGACTATGCAATAATTTTTTTTTAATTTCAAAGAACCGATCTTCGCCGTCTACACCTTTTCGATCTTTACCAGGACGGATCCCCCTATAAAGCGTTTCTTCCATTGGCAAAAATCATGAATGTTTCAAACCGGAGGCTGGCAAGCCTGGTGCAGATCAGTACTCGGACACCCTGATCCGGAGAAACAGGGAGGGGGTATTGCTAACTGATGAATTCGAACGCTTCTTGAGGATTGCCCGGATCTATTCCCTGGCAGCGCAGCTGTGCGAGGGGGATACGGCATCTTGCAAGTCAGGGGGCAGTTTGCGGTTGCCGGCAGGCATGACCGTATCTAGGCATGTTGCCATCACAGCCATGGTGAGACCACAACTTTGTAACCAGTTCCCATGGGCCGCGGTAGTACAGCCCTCAGCCAGACCACTGATAATGATCCAACCCATCTGTGTAAGGAGGGCAGCGTAGTCCTGGGCGAGTTCCATCTCCTGGAAGTGTACAGGGCAATCCTATAAGACCAGTCTCCTGCTACACCCATCAAGATTCAGGTAGATGGGGTGTGATATAGGGGACACTTTCACGCTTCTTCCATTGATCCCAGGCAGCCAGCACAGCCATGGTTTCCAGGCCAGCTTGCATCACCCTGTTTTCCAATTCCTGCAAATCCGTAAGGATCCAGGTGTTCTCCCCGTCCCGGCCAAAGGGGAAGCCATTGATTGAACCTGCACGCAATCCATAGATCGTGCTTTGTACAAACAGAGTAGCTTCCTCCCCGCTGCCTCCCATCACACCAACCCGATTGAGTGTTCCGCGCATTGAATCTGTGTGATCGTACAGGAAGCGGTGCAAGCCAGTCTTGATATGCGCTCCGGAGGAAGCCATTGAGGAGACGATGCCAATCCGGTAGGGGAATCCCAGTTGCTCTGCGGCTGCCGCGGCGGCCATGACAAGCTCGAAGTGGGCTATGGCAGGGTATTCCGGTCGAACATAGTCCATGCTGGTGCCGTCGAATCGCACAGCTCCGCTGGCGATCAGAAGATTGCCTGTTTCCGAGCTTGTGTCAGGCAAACTTGAAAGACCGAGTTGCAGGAAGGTTTGGGCACCTAGTGGGGCAAGTTCTTCTATTGCGATGGCTACCGACATCCCACCCAGGCCAGTGGAGCAGGCTGAAACCGGGGTTCCACGGAAGGTTCCGGTGTAGATCAGGTATTCGTAGTGGTGTGTGATCCGTCGGGCTGTATCCCAGTGGCCTACGAGCATTTCGACCTGATGGGCGTCAGTGGGGAGAAAGACATAGGGCGCGATGTCGCCCGGGAAGCACTCTCCGCCAAAATTGCTATGCACGAATTTCCGTGGTTGTGTCATGATGTCTCCTGGATGACTACGGGACTGGCTGTTCCGGGTAGGCTGGCAGGGCATACTGATTACCTCTACGGGCTTTTTCCCTGTCCCAGGCGATCAGGATGCGTACAGCATCAAGAGCGGTTTTCACAGCGTTGGCTTCACCGATGGGGTTGTAGGCGCCAGTCTCAGGGTCATCAACCACGGCGTTAACCCGTCCGGCGCGAAGGCCATACAGTCCGCAGAGGGTGAACAGGGTAGCGGTTTCAGTGTCCCAGTCGTACACGCCCGCTGCTTGCAGATCGGATTTAATCGAGTCCATTGCTGAATGGCGGTAGCCGTTGTGTCCGCTGGTGCCTTCACCACAGTAAAAAGAGGAGGATGTGGCACCCACACCAACATGGTAACGGAAGCCGTTCTGCTGGGCAGCAGCAACGAGGGCAGCTACAACCTCAAAATGAGCGACTGCCGGGTATTCAATCGGAATGAAATGTTCACTTGTCTTGTCCATCCGTACGGCGCCAGCGGCAATTATCAGGTCCCCAACCCGGACATCTGACTGGAGCGAACCTGTGACCCCAACCCTGAGGAAGGTGTGCCCCCCCAGCTCTGCCAGCTCAGTAACAGCAATGCTGGTCGACCTGCCTCCAATACCGGTTGAGCAGGCAGTGACGGGCGTACCGTCAATTTTGCCTGTGAGCAGCAGGAATTCATAGTGCATTCCGATTTCGCGTGGCTGCGTCATGGCACTGGCAAACTGCCTTGCCCGCTGCTGGCTGCCGGGCACCAGGACATAGCGTCCAATGTCGGTTGGTTTACACTGGGCTCCGAAGCCTTGATGAAGGGATGTAAGTTTTAAATCAGGCACAAAAACCTCCTCGAACTACACAATGCTGCCCTTGTGAACGACGTACGGATTTCAATCTGTCCGTTCTGCTGTGGAACTTCCGGTATCCATCAGTTTTTGCACATCATGGCTTGAGAACCAACGGGATAATGAACCAGACCCTGTGCAAGCCAGCGCTCCAGCTGCGCTTCCCCAGCGAGCGGCTTCCATCAGGGGGCGGCCTTGGCTCAGTGCAGTCAGCAGGCCTGCGATCAACGCATCCCCTGCTGCCAGTGTATCCACAACCTGCACTTTAAACGCAGGCACCGGTGCCCGGAGTGTAGGAGTCAGGATCCATGATCCCTCTGGACCCATTTTCACGCAGGTAACCCGGGCTCCCATGTGTTGAAGGGTATCCAGAGCATCCGGGACTGTAGGATGTCCGGTTACTGCCAGTGCTTCCGCCTGATTGGCAAACACAAAATCGCAGCTTCTAAACAGCTTTGCCAGATATTCCGGTTGTGCCTTGGCAACTGGCACGGCCGCATCGATTGAGACCAGGCAACCACTGGCGTGGGCGCGCTCTATGGCAAGCTCGACCGCCTTCTTCTGATGAGGGGTCTCCAGGCTGAATCCGTCGATATGCAGAAAGCGAACGTCCTGGAACGCGCTTTCCGGGGGTATGTCCTCCGGACGCAGTTCCAGATCAGGGTCCATGTAGCTTAAGACCATCCAGTCACCAGCGGGGTCGGTAGCAATAATGAGCAGATTCCCTTCGGATCCTTCCATGGGGATGAGCCATTCTGGATCGACGCCCGATCGTTCCAGCTCTGCCTGGACTGGTTGGCTGTACTGACCGCTGCCCATCCGCGCAATCATACGAGTGGAGGCCGTGAAACGAGCAGCCAAGCAGGCCACGTTGGTGGCGCAGCCCCCGGCTGAAAGAACAGGCCTGGACATCGATGCGTCGTGCTGCCCGCCGGCTTCGGGCCAATGCGGCACCTGGGCGACCATCTCGAGCTTGGCATTCCCGATGGTTACGATATCCCAGGGGCGACCCAGCAGCGCGTCTGGCAGGGAGAATGCAGGCATACTTTCTTTTGGTTTCTCGTACAGGCTCTGGTTACAGCTCATATTTTGGATGGCTCCGGCACCGTGCCGATCAGATCGAGTGCGAGCTTCACCGCCTCGGCAGGACGGTCGGCATAGTGGATGTGCATCAGGCCCCGGCTGTCGAGGTGTGCGCCGTGATCGAAAGCGGTTTCTTCCAGTCGATGAGCCCACCCACCGCTGCATCGCATTGCCACGAGGGGTTTGCCGTGCTGGTATGCGAAGACCGCTTCGCTGAGAGTGCCAACTTCGCCGTGCAGCATGATGATCGCATCGCTGGAGCGGACAGTGATAATGTTCCGCAGGGCATAACCCAGGCCTGTCGGGATGAGGACATCAACGTAGGGATTACCTTCTGAGCGGGACAGGCCGGGCAGGATGCCGATGGTGAGGCCACCTGCGGCTTTTGCGCCGCGGCAGGCTGCTTCCATGACGCCGAAACGACCGCCGCAGACCAGGGCGGCCCCGGCCTGGGCAATCAGTGTTCCGATCGCTTCTGCATCCTGGAGGACGTGTTCAGGGACATTTTCCCCTGAACCAATCACACCGATGTGTGTTGTTGTCATTGAGTACTGCCTCCTACTGCGCTGATTTCCGCCGGGCGAAGAATAGGGCCGCCAGGGTTACCAGGTATGGGATCATCTGCACAAACTGGGTAGGGAGTCCGAAGCCCTCCAGTCGGATGGCGATGCTGCCGAAAAAGGCGAATAAGGCGGCCATCAGTGTCGTGCCAGGGATGTTGCCCAGGGCGAAGGTTGCAGCGGCAAATGCGATGAACCCGCGCCCGGCAGTCATGCCTTGTGAAAACATCTGCAGATGCGAAAGAGAGATGGAAGCCCCAGCCAGTCCACACAGCGTACCTGTCAGTCCGGCAGCAAAATACTGCCAGAAAAGGGTGCGGATACCAGCTGTGGTTGCCGCCAGTGGATGTTCACCAGTCGCTCGCAGACGCAATCCGGCACCGCTCTGGTGGATGAAAAAGTAAGCGAGTATAGCCAGAAGCCAGGCACCGTAGGTGAGAATGTCGTGGCCGGACAGGACCTGGCCCACAAAGGATTCCTGTGGGATAAACCCAATCCTGATAACAGGCAGTCCCTTCACGGAAGGATCCATGAATCCCCCGGGGGATTTCAGTATGGACTGCAGTACCCAGGTAGTCAATCCGGTTGCCAGCAGGTTGAAACCCAGGCCGGCAATGATATGATCGGAGCCGAGCGAAATGGTAACGAAGCCGTACAGCAGCCCTGCAATGGTTGTCACAAGAAGAGTGATGGCCAGGGCAAGGAAGGGGTCACCCAACAGCGAGGAGAGGTACACGGCCAGAAATGCAGCAATCAGCATGAATCCCTCTATGGCGATGTTGAAAAGGTTGACCTTGAGAGACAGAGCCGCGCCGATGGCTGCAAATAACAGCGGGGTTGCAATCCGTATTGTGGCAGCCAGCATGCCGGCGGTAAAGATATCGGCGATCACAGCTCAGTCCTCCTTACTGTCCTGAGTGGACAGGCGCAGAAACACGAACAGCTGGCGGGCGGTGACAACCAAGAGGATCAAGCCTTCAACCACCAGGATTACGTCACGGGGAACATTGGTGGCTAGCTCCATCGAGGCACCTCCATTCTTGAGAGCGCCGAAGAAGACAGCTCCAATCATGGTACCAATGGGATTAAGATTGCCCATGAGTGCCACGGCGATGCCGTCAAACCCGATACCGGTGGAAAACCCCGAAACATAACGGCCATAGACGCCGAGGCTCTCCGTTGCCCCGGCAAGGCCGCCAAGCATACCGCTGAGGATCATGGCTATCAGGCCAACGCGTGTGGTGTTCACACCGCCAAAATGGGCAAAGCGGCGGTTGAACCCTGTCATGTCAGATTCATAACCCCATTTGCTTCGCAGGTACATCCAGGCCAGGATCAGGGCGAGTACCACACCAATTGCGATGCCGATTGTCAGTCCGTATTTTTCGCTGATGAAAGGAAGCTTGGCGCTCTCGGGGATGGGCACGGTGGCGGGCCGATCGCTTGTTGTACCGATGACCGGATCCAGGAAATATGTCAGAACCAGGTAATCGACCAGCAGGACAGCGATATAGTTGAGCATCAGGGTAGCAACGATTTCATCCACTCCAGCGCGCGCTTTAAGCAGGCCAGGGATGAATGCCCACACGCCACCCGTGATGGCTCCGATTAACAGGGCGACGGGCAGGTGCAGGGCCGGTGACAAACCTTGGATGTAGATCCCTGCCAGAGCAGCTGAAAATGCACCCAGGTACAGCGATCCTTCCACTCCGAGATTGATCATCCCGGCACGGAAGGCGACAGCGATTGCCAGACCGCTCAGGATCAAAGGGCTCGAGACGCGCAGGGTGCGGGCCAGAGCCGGTCCGCTGCCGAAAGCTCCCCGGAACAGCGCTGAATATGCCACAAGTGGATTCTCACCCACAATCAGAATCAATCCTGCGCCGATCAACAGTGCCAGAACAATCGACAGGGCTATCTGGCCTGCTGCAATCAGTTGATGCTGCTGGCGGGGGTTGTGTACAAGCTGCATCAACAGTTCCCGACCGGAGGGTTGTTTGGAAGCAGTTGGTAGAGTGTTGGCTGGGGTTTTGCTCATGATTCGATTCCTGCCATTAACAGACCCAGGGCTTCGGGTGAGGTTTGTTCGGGACTTCGTTCTCCAACAATACGGCCGTTGTAGATCACCAGAATGCGGTCACTCAGGCGCAGGATCTCGTTGAGATCAGTGGAAATCAACAGAATGCCGGCTCCCTGGCTGCGCAGCTCATTGATGCGATCGTAGATAAATTCTGCTGCACCAATGTCGATGCCGCGTGAGGGCTGCTCTGCGATCAGACAGCGATGCGCAATGTTCATCTCCCTTGCAACGATGGCTTTTTGTACATTGCCGCCGGAAAGTGATTGGATTGGCATGTCCTGGTGGTTGGTTTTAATCGCGTATTCATCGATCAGCTTCCCGACCCATCGGTTGATTTGGCCTTGCTTCAGGAAGAAAGACCCGCCCAATGGTGGATGATCATGCAGTCCCATAATGAGGTTACGTGAGAGGCTGGCTTCTCGCGCACATCCTTCGCCATAGCGATCATCCGGAATGTGGCCCATCCCCATTTCGCGGATATGGCGTACGGAAGCATTCGTGATATCCTTTCCTTGCAGATGGATTGAGCCAGATATAGAGGACCGTTGGCCAGTGATGAGCTCTCCTAGTTCCTCCTGTCCGTTGTGTGCCACTCCGGCTATCCCGACAATCTCGCCGGCGCGGATCGAAAACGACACACCGTTTACCACAGGTATTCCCCGTTCATCGCGATAGTGCAACTCGTGGACGGTGAGGACTGGCTCACCAGTTTGCTTCGCTCGGACGAATTCCTTCCAGATAAAGGGACGACCGGTCATCATTTCCGCCATGCGCTGTTCTTCCAGCTCCTCACGTTCAAGGCGCCCGACTACAGCGCCATCACGGAGTACAGTTACACGATCGGCGATTGCCATCACCTCAGGGAGTTTGTGTGTGATCAGAATGATGGTGGCACCCTGGCGGGCCAGCGTGCGCAGCGCTTGAAATAGTTCATCAATTTCCTGGGGGGTGAGGACAGCGGTGGGTTCATCCAGGATGAGGATACGGGCTTGGCGGTAAAGTGATTTGAGAATCTCGACCCGCTGCTGAACTCCGACGGCAGTGTCACGGACCACGCTATCCGGATTTACAGTCATTCCGCTCTCTTCTGAAAGCTCTTTGACGATACGGCGGATCTTTCGTCGGTCCAGAAGCAGGCTGAGGTGTGGCTCATCTCCCAGAACGATGTTTTCTCCAATCGTGAAGGAAGGGATAAGCATAAAGTGCTGGTGGATCATATTAATCCCCAGATCAATCGCCCGCTGTGGGGATGAGATCTGTACAGGTTTTCCCAACACTTCAATATGTCCCTGATCCGGCTCCAACAGGCCGTAGAGGATGTTCATCAGAGTTGATTTCCCGGCACCATTTTCCCCGATAATGACGTGGATTTCACCCTTTTCAATGGACAGGTCTACCCGGTCATTGGCAAGGACCGAGCGATACAATCCGGGAAAGGACTTGGTGATACCGGTCATTCTTACTGCGGGAGTGTTCACACAACCTCCTGATCGAAAATCTGCAGGTGTCACAGGTCTCCAGCAGGGAGCAATCAGGCTGCCTTGCCGGAGAGGGAAGGTGGGAGCAAAGGAGAATTCTCCTTTGCTCCCATCCTTGTCTGTTCACTTAACGTGTTTCGGTGGATTGAGGTACTTCAATTTCTCCGTTTACTATTTGTTCTTCAGCGGATCTGGCTGCGGCAAGTGCTTCTTCCGACAGCAAGAGTTTGTTCAGTGCGGCGGCAGGAACACCGTCATCCACGCCCCAGTTAATAGTGCCGTTGGTGAAGTTGCCACTGGCGATATCCATCAGTGAGGCATAGACCGATGCACCAGGGTTAGTAAGTGCGGAACAGATGATGTTGCTGGGTGCCAGATCGGTTTGATCGACATCCACGCCCACAGCATATCCACCGCTTTCTTCGGCGGCAATAAATACACCCAGGCCTGTTTTGTTGGCGGCATGCATGATCACATCATCACCGCGCTCATAGAGGGACAGACCGAGTTCGAGACCTTTGTCAGGGTCGACGAAGGTGCCCGCCCAAGCGATGTCCAGGGAGATACTCGGGTTGACCGACAGCAGGCCGGCTTCGTAACCAGCCAGGAATTTGACGATTCCGGGAAAGTCCGCGCCGCCGATGAAGCCCACGCGCTCATTCTCGCTCATGTGAGCAGCTGCAACACCGCAGACGTAGGATCCTTCCTGTACGTCGTACTGTATGCCGCGAACGTTCGGGTAATCGGAAATGGGTTCTGGTACAGATTCATAGACCATCAGATAGTGTGTGTCCGGGAAATCAGGTGCTACTTTTAAAATCGGTTCCTTGACCAGGAAGAAGGCACTGATGACGACATCATAGCCGCTCTCGCTGACCTGGCGGATGGTTTGTTCAAATTCTGTCGGTTCTTTCATTTCGATCATCTTGATTTCCGAGGCGATCCCATCAGCCAGAGCCTGGTCAATGCTGTTCCACATATCAATTTCAAAAGGGCTCATAGTCTGCGGCAGCAGGAATACGACTCTGATCGGTTCGATGGTATCCTCTTCCGCAGTTTCGCCGATTTCCATATCGGAATCGGGCGCAGATTCTTCCGCCTCTTCTTCAGCAGGGGCAGTTTCTTCTTCGGCGATGTCTGCTTCCGGAGCGGTCTCAACCGCCTCAGCTGGTGCCGAATCTTGCGGTGCGCAGGCAGCAGCCAGACTCGAAAGCATCATTACCAGTACAAGGATAGATAGAAGTCTTCGCATGTTGTTCCTCCAGGGTGTTTCATGGTACCCTTTGCAGGGTGGTTGTTCAGCCGCATTGAACTTCAAGCGACCGACTTTAATGGATTCTCTTGCTGTCTGACCAGGACAGTGGAGCAGGAGCAAAGCCTGGACAACCACTCATTACTTCCTCAGATTTGCTATAGTCCCTCCTTCATGGGCCTGATCCGGATGTACCACCCCTGCTGCGATGAAGTCTAAGAAGGGTAGGGGCCGAGTGCAATACGCCATCGTGTTTTATCTGCCCTGGACCACATCTCGGTAAATTCAACTGGAATTCGGCCCTGTTTGAATGAAATTCGTTCGCTGAACAGCAGCGGGCTGTCTGGCTCAACATCCAACAGATTTGCCTGCTCGCTGGTAGCAGCTGCTGCAGATACGACCTGTTCTCCACCAGAGAGCTGGATTCCCATTTCTTCCAACAATGTATACAGCCCGCATTCTTCCAAACGTACCCTCGTGATCGAATCCTGGTATGGTGCAATGCTTGAAAGTGAGATATAGGTTTTTCCGAGGGAAACCGGTTCACCGTCGGCAAAAAGCAGACGTACCAGGTAGATGACCGTTTCAGATGGTGGTATTCGGAGTTGTGTGGCCAGGTGCTTATCAGGCTGGACTCTATCGAGAGATAAAATCCGGCGACTGGGGACCATATTGCGTTCCTGAACACCTTGAGAGAAGCTGGTCAGGTTATTAAGATACTGGGTTAAACCGGTTTCTGCTACAAAGGTCCCTTTGCCATGGACAGTATAGGCGAAGCTTTCCTGCACCAGCGACTGGATAGCGCGCCGGACAGTGGTGCGGGAGAGAGAGTACTGGTCGATGAGTTCGGTTTCGGATGGGAGGAGATCTCCAGGTGTGTATTCCCCGTCCTGGATCTGGCGGGTAAGGATGTTCTTCAGCTGCTTGAAAAGCGGGATGTCACCATTGCGTTCAATAAACATGAGACTTCCTCTAACATATTGGCATGTTAACTCGTCATGATGAGTTCAGTATAAGGAATTGTGGATTTCCTGTCAATAGTCCAGACAGGGTTTGTTAAGGCAGGTGTGTATAACAGTTCGAAGAAATGGATTTCTGTCACAGTTTCCAGAAAGGATAAATGCCATCTGCGACGCCGTTTGTTTTGACTTGCCTGGCAATCCCTACGCTCTGATGCGCGATTTAAAATCCTTTGCAGGTATCACGGACCGGATTGGTTTGTACCAGGTATGTTGCCGATGTGAACAACTGATCGTCATCCATGGTTGATAACAACGGCATACTCTCTTCAGAGAAGCCGGGAGAAAGTGGGTAGATGATTAGTTGCCCTATGAAATGCCTGAAGGATCTTCTTCTTGTTTGAAAAGCGGGAAAGGTAAGCGAAGGGCTGCCCGTGAACTTGAGGTCACAAGAACGACGGTGATTTATTACAAGGTTAGGGGAAACAGTAAAGATTACTGTCCGTGTTTTGGTATCTGAAGTTGACCGGGAAGATACAGGATACGATGTGTCCTTGCAACTGAGTTCCTTACGTTTCCTTCAGGATACAAACAGATACCTTGTTTGCAGGTATTCCTTCCAGGCTTCAATCTCGTCGTCCCCACGCAGGCAATTGATGTACTCCTCAAAGGTGCAGCCGCGCACACGGTCCCGGGCAGCTGCTTTCAGATGGGAGCGGTATTCTGCCAGCGCATGCGTGAAATGCTGGTTGCCTGCCGGGTACAGGGTAAGCGACACGAATTTTGCGATGTCTCCATGATTCACCATTGCTGCTCCGAGCAAATGGTTTCTCCAGATCTGCCGAAGATCGTCCCCGGCGAGTGCATCACACCCGTGGCTGAGAAACAGACCGGACTTGCGCGTTGTTACCCAATAAGTCGACTCACGATCACGCACGCGCCCGGCTTCCGACGATCCCATCCTGTACCCGAGTTCGGTGTATTTCACCTCAATTCCCAAACCAACCCGTTCTCCGTGGATATCGCTGCCTTCAATGTAGGCATCGAAGGAGGTCCGGTCATCTAGGTATTCTTCGGCGGGTGAAGGTGCCCATTCGAGCTGCATCCGGAAGGGTGGAAAGAGATCCAGGCTGAAAGCCTCACGGAGGATATTCCCCATCAAGACAGGTCTGCAGGCGAGAGGTGCCAGCAGATTGAACGGAATATGCTCACTTCGGAGCAGGTCCGCTTCACGCTTGCCGGAGTAAGCCGGGTATCTTTCCCGCAGTGCTTCCCTGACTCCGAGACCGGGGTAGTAGTTCAACAGTGCACGCCCGTCATCTTCTGTGAGCCGGTTGCCGTATTCCGAATACCCAACCTGGAGCACCCGGGCGTGGTAGATGGACTGGTGCAGCCTTGCGGCTGCCTTGAACGGGTGGTCCGGTTGATACTGGGGACCGAGGTCCATCATGACATCCTCCCTGAGATATTGTGGACGTTGATCCGGCTCAGCGCTGCCGCAGAGTACTCGCAAACCTGGATATCCGTTTGTTACGCGCCTGGATAAATTCGACAGCGAACTGTCTGTACTGCCCATAGGTTTCCAGGCTATCCGGTAGCGGTGATGTCTCGAAACCAGTAAACGGGGTGAAGAACAGTACACGCGAGCAATCCCTGGTAACCAGATCCTGCAGCAGGAAAAACTCGACATAACCCCGGAAATCTTCAAACAGCTTGAAGAAGTCTGAATAGCGATCAAAGGTTGCGTCCAGTGGGCTGTCCTGGTTGTGGTAGTAACGCCGGATACACTCGATCGTGAGGTCAAAGCGATCCTTGATCCGGGGGTGCAGTCCGCGCGCACCGTTGATCGTCGCTTTGCGGTCAACCCGGTTTGCCGGGAACACCATCATCCCGCCGATCGTATAACCGATGGCGAGGAAGGCATCGAGTTCCTCTGCCGGGACCTGTTGGATGATGCGCGACATTCTTTTCTCCCGGCTGAACGATGGGATCACAGCGTCGCTCGACAGGAAGAATTCCCCCGCTTGCGATTGATGATGAAGATAGACCCGTGGCGTTGTGACCACCAGGTTGAACATGTCCCCGCCCGGCAGCGGTTTGCTCCACAGCAGCCTGTGATAACAGCGCAGGGTCGGGCTGTGGGCATCCGGGTCTTTTCCGGGCGGTGTATCAGACCGAAAATCGAACGTGGTATCGATACGATGATTCTGTGTCACGATGGTCATTCCTTTCCAACCTGAACCGCTCTGCATCGCCATGAGAGATCATGTCACCGATGTGTGCGCCAGAGGATTAACCCGATACCCTCTCTCACGGGTCGAAGACCCTCAGTTTTATGGGACGCAGACCGGTATCGGTGAGATGTTCTAGCTCATAACAGTATCGCCCATTCGTTGGATGAACGCCAGAATGGCTTGAATTCTGCTTGTAGGGAGGGACGCCGCGTCTGGTCTGATACGGCAATGGTAGAGGGGGAGCAGGTAATCCTGGACCGAAGGAAGTTAAATCTACAGCATGGTTTTTATTGTTTAATGCCCGAGACCAACCCTTGAAGGCATGGGAAGAAACGTGGGATAAAAAAAACCAACAGCCAGCAACAGAGTAACTACAATCATCCTTGGAAGCATTATTATTTTCCTGCAGCATATTACTCGCCAGACCTGTTGCTGTCCAGAAATTTGCTATGTGTCTCTGCCGGCAAGTTTTCAATTCCTCGGTAGTAGTCAGGAAATTATTCCAACCGGCAATGCCGAGTAGAAGAATGCCCTTGCGGTGTGGAATATCTTTCCCCCGGTCTGATTTTAGGGGGTGCCTACCGCTTTGTATCAACAGACCATATACGTTATAGTAATCGCGCACCGATTGAGGAGGGGAAGGGATTACTATGAAAAGAGTCTGGCCTCACGAGTTCTTCCGTCTAGACTTTGATCAGATGCTCGAAGTGGGCAGGCATCAAGAGAAAATCCATACTGCAAACACAGGAGAATACAATACCGTCAAAGATATCCACACTTACTTCGCCAGTGACGTTCTGCCTTCCATCCTCAATGATGATTGGGTATTCGCGGCAGCCACAACATTCGTATCGGATTATGCGACAGATTGTTTTCACCTCCTTAAGCTGAGTGGACAAGAAGCGTACAACGCACAGAAAAGTTTGATGTCGCTTAATTCAAAAGTGGTAGATTTCCTGGCGCGTGCCAGTCTTGCGAATGCTGCTCCATCAGCTGGTTCGGTTGACCTCATAAAAGCCAGCGACTTCTTCAACTTGTTGGAAGTGGGCAAGTTGTCCCCTGAGATGCGCTCAGAAGCAGAGAACCTTCATGAACAAGCTCAGGACCACGAGTATCTACAATTGAAGGTTACTTTGCGGGGTATTCGGGATAGCTATGAGATATCCCTTCCACGAGTTATGTATGTTGTGCGGAGAGCGATCAAAGTAGGGGTTGGTCTTCCCCGTAAGCCAAGCGATGATGAACTTAGCGGTATTTCTGAGTACATAAGCTGGTATACATCACAGGTGAATACCCTTCACCCTCTTTATCCAGTGCTTGGTGAGTTGCACACTTTCTACAAAGTGGCGCGTAACGCAGGAAGTCATCATCGAGGGTTGGGGTGGAAATCGGAAAGCAGCCAGGTAATCCTCGCTGATGAGACAACATCTCTGATGATGCCGCTGTATGAGTTTCAACAGAAGTACCGACACATCGTTTACGTGTGTGAACTGGGCCTGAGAGGTATTCTTTCAGCGTTTTGTGAGCGAGAGCGGGGCGATGCTTCAAACTGGTTGGTCAGGGAGTACGTAAAGACATTTCCCGAGGATTTCCCGAAGGGTGAGCTTGGCAGTGTGAGATTCTACCCGGCTTGAGTATCAAATCCAAACGTGGTTGGCACTGGCCGAGAATAGCATCCAAGGCACAGTCCGTTCCTTCCAGACATCACTACTAGCACACATCCGTTTGATGAACGCCGGGCTTGATTGAAAATTGCTTGGATGGATTGCGCACGGTCTCTGAGCCAATATGGCAAATGAAGAGGGAGAGAAAGGAGAAATGGAAAGGCTCATTGCAAATTGAGGACTGACTGTCGATTCTCTCTTCAACAGTGCATACTGCATCGTACAAGGATGACAGGTGGCTGCGTGGGTGGTAGGATCGTCAGCTGGCGGGCAGGATGCCGCAAGTCTCTTTATTTTTATGATCCTTTGTTGCACAGGGTGGCAATCTACCACACGGGTGGAATGCATGGGGCGAGGAGGCGGTGTTGGCTCGAGGCCGATGGATAGATTGTTCCGATAAGTTTGTTGCGGTACTTGCAACACAAAGGGAGACTGATAAAGCTCCACGGTGTGTTCAGACGGAACCGGGACCAGGGAGGAACAGTAAGGGAGGAGGAAGACAAATGAAGAGGAGGGTGAACCCAAACGTCAAGACATCCTGTTCGACCATGAAAAGACAGGATTAATAAACCAGAGAAATTTCTCTGCGAGCTGATGACATGTGAAGAGCCAGTCTTGTTGCGAGAGGCCCGGTGACGGTTGGAGGGAGTACAGCAGAAGAAAAACGATCAATTGATAAATATTTGACAATTAAACGATCAAATGGTAAGATGTGCCCAGCACCTTACCAACTTAACCCGCAGGAGGCGTGTATGCATCCATCGTACGATAAAGAACGACGTCTTCAGGTCAGCGATTTTCTCAAGGACTT
>JAFGNO010000068.1 GCA_016926985.1 Anaerolineae bacterium | reverse complement strand
CATCTGTCGTGGATATTTCTGGTGCTTTCATAGGCTCAAATGGCCGATAATCAATTAAAAATCACGAACTGTCGAAAATAGGCTTAGACTTTTACTCAGCTGGATCCTGCTCATCATGCCCGTGACCGTGCTCGACGCTCTCGGCACAGGGAGTCGCATCGGTCAATTTGCCACCAAAGTAGTTCTCCAATGACGCGCGGACCGTTCCCCTGGCGCCGGTGGCTGCTTCGATGCCAAACTGGTTGAAGAACTGTATGGCGCGGCCTCCCATACCACCACTCAGCATCACATCCGCTTTGTGGCTGTGGATGAATCCCGGGACCTGCCCCGGCTGGTGACCTGCATAAAACGGGTTATCAATAACCTGGATAGACTGGACCTCAGTTCCGTCTACATCGACCAGCGCAAAGTAGGCACAGCGCCCAAAGTGCTGGGCAATGAGGCTGTCGAGGCCATTATTTGTATCGAGTGAAATTGCGATTCGCATGGTGTTTCTCCTTAAGATTGATGAATGAGTATAGCGGACTTGCCTGAATTTGGAACAGAAAAGCTGCCAGAAAAATAGTCAAACCAGGGCCGGCGTGCCGCGACCCGGCTCACAAGCAGGGCCCGGTACCTGTAACCAGCTGGTGATATGCTTTGAGGAGCAGATTAGCTTCTGAGATGATATCGGGGATTTACTCAAAAAACTATCATCCGTTCACAATCGGCATATGTGTAAAGCTGCCTATTCAGCCGTCCTTTTTGAGATAAGAAGTGAGCATTTTGTTTACTTATTGCTCAATTCCACTACCCTGTCGCAGAGATCGCCAACATCAAACGGCTTGCGAAGAAACTGTACGTTTGGGATGCTGGCAATCCGCCCTTCCTCCTGGAGAACCAGGGTCGCACTGATAAACAGGAAAGGAATATGCCTCCATTCGGGATGAGCGCGCACGCCTTCAAGCAGCTGTACGCCTGTCATCCCGGGCATGATAACGTCCGTGACAATCACATCCGGCACGTTCTCGCTATTGGCATTGAGATAATCCAGAGCTGCCTTAGCCGATAGAAAGGCCTGGACCTGATGGCCTTCGTCCTCAAATATCTGCTGTAGCGCTTCCAGAAGGGCGACTTCATCATCCACAACCAGTAAATTAGCCATTTTCACCTGGACCTCTTCTCTTGTCATCCCCCAGCAGGGCCATTGCCGCCTGCCTGCCCTTCTGCGATGGGTATCCACACGTGGAAAGCCACACCCTGCCCTGGTATACCCTTACTCTCCACGGCTATCCGTCCGCCATGACGGTCAATGATTTCCCTGGACAGGGCCAATCCCAAACCGGTGCCTTTGTGGCCTGACTCACGCCCGGCCTTGCCCCGGAAAAAGCGCTCAAATATTCGTCCCTGCTCTTCAGACGAGATCCCTGGCCCTGTATCACTCACACTGAATCCTGCATACCGCCGCCCGTCAAATTGAGCCGCAGCCGTACTCATGAGGATTTCGCCACCAGCAGGGGTGTAGTGGGTGGCATTGGTGAGCAATATGCTGAGCACCTGGGTTATCAGCCCCGAGTCAGCCATGACCAGGGGGAGATCATGTTCGGCGATATATCGAAGGTTCTGCCCGCTGCCCTCAACCAGCACGCGCCGGTCTTCCGCCATCTGCCTGACCAGCAGGTTGATATCTGTTGGCCTGGGTTCAAATGAGACCTGCCCCTGATCAAGTCGTGACAGGTTCAACAGGTCAGCAATGGTTCGATCCAGCCGCTCCGTCTCGCGCCGCATCACTGCCAGGTGTTTGTTTATCTCATCCGGGTGCCGTTCCAGAAGGTATCCCCGCAGCTTCAGGCTGGAGAGGGGTGAGCGCAGTTCGTGTGAGACGTTGGAGACAAATTCATCCTTGATCTGGCCCAACCTGGTCAGTTCCTCATTAGCAGCGGCGAGTTCGGTTGTCCGGTCCTGTACACGCTGCTCCAGGTATTCGAATGACTGTGCTTTAGCCAGGGCCAGCGCCATCAATTCAGCTACCTGGCTGCACCAGGCAATATCTTCAGGCGAAAAGCTGTGCTCCTCTTTAAACCCAATTATGAGCGCGCCCAACCGTCTCCCATCGGCTTCCAAAGGCAGCGCAATGACTGATTTTGACGGGAACTTCTCAGCGATATCCCGGCTCACATAGGGGGTGTTGAAAACGTCCGGGATAATCAGTACCCGCCCTTCCTTAACAACCGATGCTGTCAGGGTATGTTCCGAGGCGCCCGACATGTTCTGCTGACGGTAGTACTCATGGAGTTCATCAGACGCTGCGTATGGGATGATCTTGCGGGTGTCTTCATCCCAGAGCGAAATGTAACAGTGGTCACCTTCAATGACTCCAGCTATGTGAGTGGCTATCTGCCTGGCAAGTTCCTCGATCTTCAATGTAGTCGTGCCAATTCGCGTGATATCGTTCAGGAGGCTCAGTTGACGGACACGGTATTGCAGTGCTTCTGCTACCTGCGCCATCTGGCGTGCCAGAGACCCTGCCATCAGAAATATGAGTGCCATGAACGCGTATTCGATGAGATAGATCGAATCGTACAGGCCGCTGCTGACAAAGGTATCGTTGAATATCCCTGCCCAGAAGAAGGCTAATGATAACAGCAGCGGTATCGCATCACGTCGATTCCCGCGCCTGAAATATCGCATACCCATTCCAGCTACGAAGAGGAAAATCGGTATCGACAGGAGACTCTGGAAATCAGTATAAGGACCTGGGGCCATTTCGTAGTAGGTGATTTCAAAGCCCTTAGGCAGAACGATCTCCTTGATAGCCGGGGTGTCCAGTGAGAGCCATGTCAACTCACTGCGATCCACCAGCTGAACAAGGGCAGACACCAGGAAGTAACCGGAAAACAGGTAGAGGAGTTTTTTGGGCCTCTGCCCGGTATAGTCGGAAATAAACCAGATGATTGTGGTACCAAATAACATCATGGCAATGACCT
>JAFGNO010000067.1 GCA_016926985.1 Anaerolineae bacterium | reverse complement strand
TTAGTGATGGATAGGATCAGGGTAAATCATCAGGCTCTGGCGGCAGCACGACAATCTCGGTTGCAATAAATACTCGCCCAGCATCCTCCAGATGGCCATACACGGCAATTGCATCACGGGGTTTCAGATCGCGATATGCCAGGCGAGTGTCCTGGTAGTCACGATAAATCGTATCCTCGTTGATAGTGATAGTTCTCGGCCCCTGGGGAGAGGCAATCTCTAACTGCCCTGGCTGTATCTGGAGAATATGCCCGATTATCTGAGGCGGCACACTCAGCCCAGGGGGAAGTGATTGCCCCTGTCCGGGTCGAGGCGTTGCCTGTCCTCCCGCCTGGGGCGAGTGGTTGAAATTTGCGGGTGATCGCTGATAAGCCAACCCTTCCTCTGTAAGGCCATAGCGCTCCAGGTATACGCCCAGTGAAAAGGCCGCAGCAAGCAACATCAGCTGCATGACAAGTATCCCGGCTATGACCCATCCTTTTTTGACCCGTATCATGTCTTCCTGCTATTCCTGCACATTTACAGTCCCAGCGTCATAACAGTCGCCCCCTACCCAAATCGAGAGCGGCATCTCCCTGGGCTCGGCGGTTGATGGTATAACAACCCAGAATTCCTCAACAATTACGCTGTCTCGAAGCAACTGATTTGTCTCATCCAGGCCCAGCGACAGGTTGCCAAAGCCAATTGTATGAGTTGCCGTGGTGAACTCACCGATCTGCAACGATATCTGTACATTTTGCCTCTGCGGTATGTCCCAGTATAGCACGATGCGCATCCTGCCCCCCGGTCGAATCTCCTCATCATCAAGCGTGTAACCAATTAGATTGAGCGTACCCAGGTTAGCATTTGCCATCACTTCCGGAGCGATGCTGCTTCTTGGGGCAAGCAAATTCGGAGTGGCATTGGTTATCACCTGGTAAAGAACCATGTCAACCGGGAAAAACCCGTTCGGCAGCCTTTCTGCCTCCCACACGGTGCTGAACAAAACAGGAACCAACCACTCGTTTGGGTTTCCATAAGCACTACCATTTTGAGCCGCCTGTGAGGAAATACCAGCAAGGCGCAGGGTGCTGAAGAGCGGACGTCCGGCTAAATCACCGGGGCTGCGCTCAGTGTTGGGCAAATAGGGAATCAGCACATCTGGACGTATATTGTAGACCAATCGCCAGTAAAACATGTCATAGCCAAACACGCCGCTCCGGCCAAACAGGGCAGCATTGGCTGGCAGCATTTCCCAGACGTTATTGTAGAAATCGTTGATGGCCACATCCTTGCTGCGGTCACTCACTTCCCAGTTGGCTGTCACTTTCTGGATTGGCCATGCCAACAGCGCCAGCACGGCGATACCTGCCAACCCATAGCGAAACAGAGGCGGCAAGGTCTCCTTACTGCTTAAAAACCGGGCGGCGGCATGGAGAACACTATAGAGTCCGAGGCCAATATAGACTGCAAAGATGTAATGAGAGGGAATAAAGAAGACATCGAGATCAAAAACGCGGTAAGGGATGAAGAACACAAGGTGAACGAGATACAACAGGGAAAAAAGCCACCAGTGCAAGGGTTGGCGAACCAGCAAAGCCCACATTCCAATGATACCAAAGACAATGCCGGACAGCCCGAACTGCTGTCTCAGCAAATCAAGATAAATGACCACCCGATCAGGTATCTGTGACCAGGGAAAAGCAAACCTGAACCCACTGAAAGCGCCCAGCGTATAGTCATAAAACCCCTGTAATGTGGTGGGGCTGTTGCGCAGGAGTGCCATGTCTGTGCTGGTGCTGGCCTTATAAGGCAGCCACAAATGCTGCATCATCCCAATGACAAACGACCCGATCCCGACAGCCAGCGCGCGCGGGTGAAAAGCGAAACGCCAGCTGACAGCCAGCACAAAAACCGCGTATCCCAATCCGAACCCCAGGCTGCTGCTGTGCGTGCCGGAACTCAATGCATAAGTCAGGCAAAACGCCGAAAACCATCCCAGTGATTGCCCTGTGGGCTTTTGCCCCTTAGCCGTCGGCGTCTTCAGTTCTACACGAGACCAGTGCAGGAGCAGCAGTATTTGCAACCCAACCATAAAGGCATTAGGTGCATAAACCTCACTGATCGTGGTCTGAGACCAGAACGTGATTGAAAAGGCAAACAGCAGTGCTGTGCATGCGGAAACCAGCCTCAGCCACAGGGTATGGGCTTTTACCATTGACCACATACACCCAGCAGTTGTCAGGAGGATACCGTACAGCAGCGCAACACTACCTGCCCCCATGATGGCTGACATCAGGTTCATACGGTGGGCGATATCATCCACCGGGATAAAAGTAAACAGTTTGCCCAGCCACGTATAGAGCGGGTAGCCGGTGCTGTGCGCCAGGCCAAGAATATGGGGAATGGTTGCCAGTTCATTGCCATCCGGGCTGAGAAAAGACAGGCTTGGTGTGAGGGTGGCATTATAAGCACAGAGCGCAATGCAAAATACCAGCATACCGATAAAAATATCAGGGACGTGCTGACGTATTTTCCCTGCCGGTACCATATCTGTCATGCTATCCACTCCGGTGGGTGTTTCCAGCATAACACCTGGATATTGTCCGAATGTAGCTATGTAAACAATCTTTATGATTCAGTTGTTGGTTGTTAGTCTAAAGGGCTGAAAACCAGCTCATAAGACGGGATGACATCCCGCCCCTCCGGTGCCTGGCATATCTCACTGCTGATGCCTTCAACCGGATCCGACAGGCCCACCAGCGTGACCCTGTAAACCTGGTCGGCAGACATCGCAAAGTCTGCATAACCGGGGTCAATGGCTGGCTTCAACCCGGTGTAGAACCGGTCCTGACCTTCTTCCCATTCAACGAGTATTTCTATACCTGGCAGGCCATTACCATATCGATCAGTCACCTGTATCTGGAGGAGCCCTTCATTCTCATTCTCCCGGCAGAGGCGCGTCCTGTCGACCAATTCCAGGGCGATGATGATCGGCGGTGTAGGGGTAGGTGTAGGAGACGTTGGCGTTTCCAGGATCTCGATAGTGGGTGTGGGCGTTTCAAAAGGCTGCGCGATGGCCGGTGAAGTGGTCATTTCGGAGGTGGGTATGACTGTGCCGGAAAACACCGCTGCTGCCAGTGGATTGGCCCCCAGCGCCTCAGCCAGGGTGGATAGCGCGCGCACTTCAGATGGCGGATCTCCCCGCAGCAGCGCAGAATCCGCCTGAACCCCTACCAGATCGCCAATATCATGAACACCCAGCGCCACCAGACGCGAGCGGGCCCGTTCGAGATCACGCTCCTGCATATAGGCTTCAGCGACCAGCAATATGTACTCGCGCTGGTCATCCACACCAAGGCGATCGGGCGCAATATTGACCCACTCAACCGGATTAATAAACCATGCATACACCAATCCGCCGGTCAATCCGATAATCAAACCTGCCAGGATGGGCCACCAGGGAAAACTTGCCTTATCAGTTGCCATCTCTAGGGCGCCAATGTGGGTGGGATAAATAGCTGCATGGGTGGAGTGGTGTAGCCAAACCGGGCAGCCAGTCGCACAAGGTTCCGGATGTCATTCGGGTTCCGGGCTTCGGCAATATATTGTTCCGCCAGCACTACAATATAGGCAGCGGGATCGGGTTCAGCCAGCTTCCCCAACCGTGCCTGAGCCAGGTCCCAGTCGCCGTTATTGCTGTAGGATGCTCCTACCATTACCGTATAGTCGGCTTTATATTCCGGGGAAAGCCCATCGAAACCGGTGCTGATATCCTGGACAGGGGCCAGCCATCCAATGACCAGCCCAAGCAGGGCACCTATTCCCAAACCAATTAGAAGTGAAATGAAAATACGTCGTCCCATAGTCGAATTCGGGCTGTTTAGAGTACTCCTGCTATTCTACTGAGCAAAATCAACCCCGCAAACAATAAACGGATTGAGGTTGCCCAATCCGTTTTGTGGTGCCGGAGGTGGGATTCGAACCCACACGCCCAAAGGCAATCGAGTTTGAGTCGATCTTGTCTGCCAGTTCCAACACTCCGGCAGCACAGCAAGTATAGAATATCCCCTGTATACCGTCAACATTTATGATAGAATAACACTTGGGTAGCCAACTCTGTTCAACGCTGATCGTTTATTTGCCCGTTGTCTCTCCTCTATAGATGGAGCTAGCATCAGTCATTGCTATGAATGAACCTGCCCTGATCGCACAGGCCCAGAAGGGCGACATAGACGCCTATAACACATTGGTGCTCTTCTATCAAGATATGGCCTATCGCGTGGCCTATCGAATAATGGGCGACAGCGACTCCGCTGCTGATGCCGCGCAGGAAGCCTTTATCAATGCATATAAAGCTATTGAGCGTTTCAGAGGTGGATCGTTTAAATCCTGGCTGATGCGCATTGTCACCAACGCCTGTTACGATGAACTGCGCCGTCGTAAACGCCGTCCCCAATCTTCTCTTGAGGCCCTCTACGTCGAGGATGAATCCCCGGACGCGCCAACACTGGCCTCACCTGCAGAAAACCCGGAGCACTATGCCCAGCGCATGGATCTCCAGCGCGCGATCTCGGATTGTCTTGGTGGACTGTCAGAGAACCAGCGGGTGATTGCGGTGCTCTCGGATATCGAAGGGTTCAGTTACGAGGAAATAGCCACTACGGTCGATGTGGCAATCGGAACGG
>JAFGNO010000066.1 GCA_016926985.1 Anaerolineae bacterium | reverse complement strand
TCTCTGGACGCTCGCGATACAGGTAGCAGGACACCGCTGCATCCGTCTCGGTTTTCAGGACCCGGGCTGCAACCAGACCATCACCTCCATTATTGCCTGGTCCGACAAGCACCAGAACCTGCATTAGCCCATGCTTAATAAGAAGTTCTTTGACCACCTGCGCGACGGCATGTCCTGCAGACTCCATCATCCTGGGATAGCTGACACCTGCAGCATCAGTAGCCCGTTCAATTTCAACTATCTGATCCACACTGACAATTTTGACCATCCTTATGCCCCCGTACGATAATATCATCGTGATTTCTGTGAACAGATATAATTATTACCATGGTTACTGTAGCATATACGAGCGCTTTACTCATATTCCCGGATGGCCCACGACAGCTCACTATGCGTGTCGCAGGAAGCATGATTGTATCCATAGGCGGGTCCCCGCAGCCCGGAGACCGGGTTGTTGACCTCTTTGGACATATGATATTCCCCGGGCTGGTAAACGCCTGTGACCAGCTTCACCTCAATGCCTATCCAGCACTTGCGCCATCACAGACTTACTCCCATGCATTCGAATGGTACAAAAAGGCGCAGCAACATATCAACGGCCTAGACGCAGCCGCCGGGCAGAACCCGATCAGCCGGCTGATCGCCGGTGGGTTCTGGAACCTGGTTTCTGGCGTCACCTTTGTGGCCCATCTCGGCAAACTCCCCCGCGCCACGCGCCGCCGAAATTTTCCTGTGGACGTTCTTCACCGCTTTGGCTGGGTGCATTCACTCTATACGGGCGAAGACCTGGCTGCATCCTATTTCAGCACGCCCCAGGACTATCCCTGGCTGATCCGGATTGCAGAAGGAACAGGAGAGGTGGCAGCAGACGAACTCCACACCCTGGACAAACAGGGATGCCTGAAGGATAACACCGTGGTTATCCACGGAGTAGACCTGGGTCCCAAAGAGATTGCGCAGATGCAAAAAGCCAGCGCAAGCCTGATCTGGTGCCCGTCTGTCAACATGCATATCCTTGGAGAAACCCGATATCATGCAGAGCTTATCCAGCGAATGGCCATTGGAAGTGGACCACGGCTTGCTGGTGCAAGATCCATGCTGGATGAAATCAGGCTGGCACAGATGGTTGCGGGACTATCGGCAAAACAGGTAGTAGCAATGGTCACCACGCAAGCAGCCCAAATTTTGAAAGTCCCGGCTGTTGGTCGGCTTGAGAGCGGATGTCAGGCAGATTTCCTGGTCATCAAACAGACCAGCGCAGACCCATTTCGCGACCTGGTTGAGACCAAACGAGCAGAATTAAGGCTGGTTGTATCGCGCGGCATCCCCCGGATAGCCGATCATGACCTATCTTACGCCTTCAGCGCATCCAGAACACGCTGTAAGCAGGCCTCAATTGATGGCGTCCCCAAACTATTGTTGGCAGATCACTACAGACAGCTAAAGAACGCAAAGATCGCATTACCGGGCATCACGCTTGCTTAGCCCGCGTTTGTCATCTCCTGGCAGCGCACGTGATAGAGAACAACAGCCGCGGTGACATGCACATTCAGTGAGCGCCCTTTTCCAAACATGGGCACAAATACTGCGGAATCACATAATTCCAGAATAGAACGAGTCATACCGTGGTCCTCATTCCCCAGGATCAGGGCAAGCTTCCCGGGAAACCTTGTTTCATAGTAAGCAGTTGCCAGATCGGTGATCTCAAGCGCCATAATGTGATACCCATCGGATTTAAGCGCCGCGACTGCAGACTCTGCCTTTTCCTCGTAGGCCCAATTGACAACGGTATGTTTGTTTCGTCCCACTTTTGTGATTGTCTGGTTGGGGGGAACAGGTGTTATACCACTCAGGATGAGCCTATTTACGCCCACAGCATCTGCAATACGGAATAACGACCCGACATTGACCGGATAAGCGACACTCTGCAATACCAGCGCAATATCTGTGACTGGCTTGTGGCTGCGCCGCCAGTCCCTTAAAAACCGTTTCAATGGTGTTCCAAAAAGCTGCTTCATGGCAGATCGGCGTCGCCAGACCGGTCATTGATGCGCCGGGTAAGCGTCAGCGCAATCAGAAAGAGAATTCCTGTACCCAGGATAGGGCCACTCGCTACCGCAACCAACATACGGATATTGGTCTCCAATCCAAGTGGACCGATCAGGAGGAAAACGAGACCACTTATAACAAAAAACCCGACAGCCATGCCCAGTCCATACAGGCATCCAGTTGAAAATGACTTTCCAACGAATCCTGCCGGCATTTGTTTATTCGACATCGACCACCCTGACTGACCTGTCATCAAAATTGACAATATTGAACGTGCTGCGCCCAAACCGCCCCATTAACTCACCGGGATTGATGAGCAGTGTCCGACCAATCGCTTCCTGGTGCAGGAGATGGTCATGCCCATAGCAAACCAGATCGAAGACACCTCCCTGAGCAACTGCCTTGCCGATTTCAGGATAATGCGTGAGTGCAATCCGCCAGCCGCCCAATGACAAATCGGCAAACTGACCGTGTAGCGTGACATTCGCGACCTCGCCTGCCACCTGAAGCAACAGCCGCTGATCGCCGTCATTGTTACCAAACACCGCGTGGATAGGCCCCTCAAATCCCCGGGCAAGCTGGGACAGCGTGAAAGGCGCACAGAAATCCCCACAAAACAGCAGCGCATCCGCCCGACTCATCGCCGGAAGGGCCGCTTCCAGCCGCCAGATGTTGTCATGGATATCAGAACACACAGCGACCAGCACCGCTACCTCCTATCCCTACTGACCGCCTGGAGTCAAATTGAGACTCCCGACAGCCTCGGACACTTCTGCGGGCCACACGAACAACCGGTTATACGGGGCAACGCGGATGTAATATTCTGGGTAGTAGATTTCCCGGGTCGTCAGATCCACACAATACCGGCTGATCCACGCCTTTCGTGCAGTCTCGGAGAGAGTCTCACCTTCAACAAGCTGCTTGGTTATTTTGTACAGTTTAACCGCCATGCGAAATTCATACCCGGTCAAGCCCAGTGGTTCCGCCCACACCCCCCGCCCTAACAAATAGGCTTCTTTGGCTGCCTCACGGAACATGACAAGGTCCTCGTATTTTGGCAGGCTGGGATAGATGATCATCGTTGCTGCCCATCCGGCCCGAACCATCAGCAAATTGATGGTAGCGCGCTGCCACTTGTTGAGCGCCTGAAGCTCTTCCCGCGAGTAAGAGGGGGCTATGTACGCAAGCAGACGCCCATAACTATCAAAAGGCTGGTCTGCGGTGCGAATATACAGGTTGCGCTTTGAGCCAGATGGACGGGTCATCATCTCATCAAGCATCTGCTTGAACACCGCAGACGACTGCTCACCCTGCTGCTCGTGCAGGGTACCAGCCTGGCCAGAAGCCAACCTCGGGTGCAAATATGCAGCTAAATCATCGTTAATCGGTGCATACCCCCGCTCAATCCAATATGCCAACGTAGCCAGATCTGAGTCATGGCGAGATGGTTTGGTTTGCCCCGGATAATGCGTTTCCGGCGCATCAATACTCAGCAGCCTGATGGACATAGCGACATAAGGCGTATCCCCATCAGTTGCGCGGAGATATTGATTAGTGCCCAGCGTGTTGATTGAAAGGCCCTGCGGATCCCAGAAAATCTTAACCTCAGGCATTAATCACCTCACATATGGAGATATTATCGTGCAATTGGCGCTTCAGCCCGCATCTACAAGCATACGGAAATAGATACCCGGCGCAACCAACTGCCGGGAGCTGCGGCCTTTGTAAGCTCATATCATATTTCGGGCTTCTCATCCCGAGAAGCATCCTGAAATATCCAGAATGACCAGGCCAGGTTTAACCTCGCGCTTCTTTGCAAGCCCCTGCGGGGTGTGGGTCATTGAAACCAGTGTTACTTCCGGGTGAGATACAACACGCCTGATCAAATCGATTATTGCGATTTCATCCTCAACATATAGAATCTTATCAGCCATGAGAACAGCTCCGGGGCTTCTGACACTGACATTGTAGCATTCACCCCCAGGGCTGTCGAGCACTATGGAGCGCTATGAGTAAACTGACACATCTAAGTGGGGTATATGCTGCCATCATTACACCCTATACTGTCGAAGGCGCGCTTGACGAACAGGGCTTTACAGCCGTTCTCGCGATCCTGCACACACTTGGAGCACATGGCGTATTGGTCAGCGGGACAACGGGTGAAGGACCATCGCTGACAGTCGATGAGCGAATCAGGATTTTCCGATTGGCAACCGAATCCGGTATTGATCTGGCTTTTCTGGCAGGAACCGGGGCTGCCAGCCTGGAAGATGCCTCAAGCCTAACCAAAGCCGCCTTTGACCTCGGAATGGATGCTGTAGTGGTAATCCCGCCGTTTTTCTATATTGCGGCAGATGATGATGGTCTTTTTGGCTTCTATAAACACCTGATCAACAACGCTGTGCCTTCTGATGGGGCGATTATTCTCTACAGCAATGCACCTGTTTGCGGCATCGGCCTGTCGATTGCCCTGATCCAGCGACTGCGCGATACCTTCCCCGATCAGGTGGCAGGGATAAAAGACAGCAGTTATGATCTGGCGCACACCCTGACCCTGATAAAAACCTTCCCCGGTCTGGCTGTCATAACCGGCGATGACAAGGCCCTTGCAGAAACACTGGCAGCCGGCGGGGCCGGTTCAATAACACTGGTTAATAACCTGTTTGCCGACCGGTCCCGCAGGATTTACAACGCCTCAAATCAGCAAGTATCGACGGCTGCACACCAGCAATGTCTGGATGAAGCCCATTACCTGCTGTCAGGGCTACCCAGAGTGGCCGCCCTGAAGACTGTCTTCCACGCCTGCGGCCTGATCCAGGATACGAATATCCGCCCTCCGCTCCGCCCACTCACCCGTGAGGAACTTCAGAAGCTGGCAGAGCGATTGAGCGAAGCTGGGATCAGTGCAGTCGGACAGCAAAAAATAGAGTGGCAATTGCAACCGGCTTCCTGACCGAGAAGCGGAGTTAAGATGTGGCCCGTACCTCTGGATATCGGAATAGAAGAAGAATACCAAATCATTGATCCCACAACCCGGGAGTTGACTTCTTACGTCCAGCAGTTTCTTGATGAAGGCCGTGTTCTTGGCGGGCGCGTCCAGCAGGAATTTATGCGCTCCCAGGTTGAAGTGGGAATGCATATCTGCCAATCCGTACAGGAAGCTCGCGAAGAGGTGCGGCAGGTACGCCGTGCGATGATTGAGATTGCCGACAGTGCAGGGCTATGCCTTGCCGCAGCGGGCACTCATCCCTTTTCACAGTGGCAGGACCAGGTCATTGCTGACAGCGAGCGCTATGTCGAATTTGTGGATGACATGCAGCAGGTTGTCCGCAGCCTGCTCATTTTTGGGATGCATGTGCATATTGGCTTCGGCGACCAGCCTGAACAGCGAGAACTGATGATCACAGTAATGAACCAGATTCGCTATTTCATCCCCCACATCCTTGCCCTGTCCACCAGTTCTCCCTTCTGGATGGGCCATAATACCGGCCTCAAAAGCTATCGCAATATCGTATTTGAATCGATGCCCCGCACCGGCCTGCCAATGGAATTCCGCTCGTGGGGAGAATACGAAAGCTTTGTCAGTGTACTCTTACGGCTTGGAGCACTGGGCAAAAATGCCGGATCCATGGCTGATGCAACCCGTATATGGTGGGATATACGCCCCCACCCCAAATACAATACCCTTGAGTTTCGCATCTGTGATATGGCGACGACACTGGATGAGGTAATCTGTATTGCTGCACTGTTTCAGGCCGTTACAGCTAAGTTAATCAAACTGCGCCAGCAAAATGTGATGTGGCGGATTTACCGGCGCGATCTGATCCGGGAGAACAAATGGCGCGCCGTCCGGTACGGCGTCACGGGAAAGCTGATCGATTTCGGTAAAATTGAGGAAGTGCCCTTTCCTTTGCTTATTGACGAGCTTATTGAACTGGTCGATGACGTGGTTGACGATCTGGGCTGCCGACAGGAAGTTAGCTATGCGCGTGTTATTGCCCGTGAAGGCAGCAGCGCCGACCGGCAGCTTGAAGTGTATAAGCAAGCCCTGCTCGATGGCGCGTCTCAACGGGAAGGTCTCATGGCTGTGGTCGATCACCTTGTCCGCGAGACAAGAAGCGGGATTGTATGAACACGCAGCGCTGGATCGCCCTGGGAATAGCGATTCTACTGGTAATCTGCGCAGCCACATACAGCTTATGGCTGCCCGCGCTTCTGGGCAGCGAAGGCGAAGCGACGCCAACACCTGAGAGCAGCTTAACAGAAGAAACTGTCGCTGGTCAGACATCTGAACCCGCCCCCTCTGTTGAGCCTACAATGGACCCTGTCCTTGCACAATTGCTGTCTGAACTTGAGATTGTTGAGATGGGGCCCGGGCTTGATCCGTATGTCGCAATGATTGGCGACTTTGTCACCATCGACAACCTGCATCGCGGGGAAGGACGCGCTTCGATCTGGATCATCAATGAAAACCAGCGGGTTGTTCGGTTAGACCCCTTCGACATCAGTGATGGTCCTGACCTGATCCTCCTGCTATCACAACACCCCACACCTCGAACCAGTTCCGAGGCCCTGCTGCCTGATTATGTGAACCTGGGCGAGCTTCAGTCACCGCTGGGGGTACAGAATTACCCTATCCCCCGCGATGTGGTTCTGTACCAGTACAAATCCATTGTAGTATACAGCATGTCACTGAACGTTGTATACACAACCGCGACCCTGGAAGAGGTCCGGGGGCAATAGGTAATTTCCAATCCCATCTGGTTAAATCAGAACAAATGAGCAAATTCGGCGCTGAGTTCTGCTGCCTGTCCTCTTAGCATCTCGACGCTCACAGCAGGCGCCCCCTTATCACCCCGGCGGCGGCGAGCGAATTTTTTGTAAGCCAATTCGGTCAAGATATGAAAATAGCGCATGAGCCGGAAGTAAGTACCCGGCCCTTTAGAAAAAAGCACGCCCAACTGGGACGAAAAGCGTCGTATTGGGTTCGTCACGACTTCATACTGGTTGCTGTTCAGTGTTTGCCCAACTTCGTCTCGCAGATGCTCGATCAGCCATTTGCGCTCACGCCGGGTAGCGAACAGGATGAGCAGTATCACAAAGAGCACCCCTCCCCAGTCCGCCAGGAATGCCAGGCAGATCAACAGCGGCTGTTGTTCGACAAACGTTACGGTGGTGTTGTGCAGCATGTGAGCCACCATAGCCCCAACCAGGCCCAACAATGGGGCAGCCAGACGGATTGGCCATTTTCGGGCGTGCCGCGCCACGCCAAAGCCAATCCCTGTAAGACTGGTGAAGAATGCATGGTTCAGGCCAAAAACCACCGTGCGCAAAAAGATAACCGCAAAATCCGTCTCCAGAAAGTAAAGCACATTTTCAATGGCGGCAAAGCCGAACCCTACCAACCCACCATAGACAATACCATCCAGTACACCGTCAAATTCATTACGCCAGATCAGGTAGACAATCAAAATAGCGAGCCCTTTGAAGATCTCTTCTGTAACCGGGGCCAGCAAAATTGTGCCAACCTGATCCGCAAGTAACCCTGTTTCATCCAGAATCAAAAAGGGCACGCCCAATATAAGCTGGCTGATCAATGACAAAATTGCAGCCGGGATAAATCCCCACAGGAACACGCCAAATACCAGATACAGGGGTTCCCTCTCATAACGATCGAATAAGTACAGGAATATCGGATAGATTGTCATGGGGAGAATACCTGCGACAATTGCTATCAGTAATGCCATCTGTCAGCCTCCTGGCACAGCTGGGCGGTTCCCGCATATCTCAAATCAGTCAGATGCGGCAGATTTCAACCCGGGGAGAACCCGCTTAATCCACTTGGCATAAGTTGATCTAAAGTGAACACCCAGGCCGCTGCGGATGCCCGTAAACGCTGCCTCTTGAAGCGCCGACCGCAATCCATCGGCACTGTTATGGAAGGGTTCTACCTCGACAACGCCGCGTCCATACTCGCGGCGCGTATGCGCATCACTGCCCGCTGTTTTCAGTTTCTGATGCTCACCGGCAAATTCCAGGGCACGGTTGTTGTCCTCGTCGTGCAAACACCGGGCATTGAACACCTCAACGCAATCAACCAAATCGATGATTTCAAGCAGGTGCTCTAACTGCCATGCACCACGCCGGTAGCGGTCAAACGGGTGGGCGATGCCAATCACTGCATTCTGGTCTCTCAGCCGTGAAATTGTCTCCTGTGGAGACAGGCCAGCCGGAACCTCCTCACGGACAAACCAGGCCAGGATTTCTCCCCGCGTGGTCATAATTTCCTGACCCGGAATGATGAGCATCGGATAAAGACGCGCAGCCTCAAGAGCTCCGCGAGCCGTGTTATGGTCTGTAATCGCGAGTTTGTCAATGTTTTGCTTGCGGCAGATTTCCTGGAGGTCTTCCAGCCTAGTCAGGCAATCGCGAGAGTAGTTTGTGTGAGAATGTAGATCTATTCGCCAACAAGGAATTGACATATTTCACCTATCAGTCATGAGAATCTCGCCAGAGCGATCAGCAGGTAAAGTATAGTGCGCTTGGCGACAGGTGGAAAGTGGCTACCCGGCACAGTCGACCCGCGGGAAACCCGCTGCTTTTCGGGTAACGGCGATTTCAAGTACACTAAAGAGAGTACAAAAAAGCAGTGGCATCAGGATCAGTGATGAGGAAGCGCTGGTTAACCAGTAAATTGGTATTTACTATAGGGACTCTGGTTGCGACGAATGTGGTGTTTCTGAGCGTCGTGTCAGTATATTCCCTCAGAGACCCGATTCTCATCGGGGTGCTGTACGCCTGCGCCCAGTCTATTATCATCCTGGTTGTGGTGATGCAGTATTTCAGTGTCAAGCAATACATTGACAGGATAGTAACCACCCTACAGTCCAGACTGAGCGAACCGTTTCTTTCTGATGTCTGCGGAAAACGAACATCATCATCGCCCGATCCCAACAACCAGATCGATTTACTCATAGATCGCTATCACCAGCAGCAGGAAGACATGATCCGCCGCAGCGAACGGATTGATTCGGTCAACCTGATCGCCGCCACCATCAACCGCACGCTGGATTTACAGGTGATCCTTGACACCTCGCTTTCCGAAATCCTTCGCATCATGAACTGGGACATGGGTGCAATCTACATCTACGATGACAGAACCCAGATAATGAATATGGTTTCTTATCAGGGACTTACCGAAGACGCGGTCCGTAACAGTCTAACCTACAGGCTGGGAGAAGGGATGGCTGGCCGGTCCGCAAAATCCCGGCAGATTATGGTTACAGAAGACATCACCAATTCGCCAGAATATGAACCAGCCGCTTGCGCCGATCTGCCGCGTACTCAGGTTACTGTACCACTAACCAATGTGGCCGGCAGCCTGTTGGGGATATTACAGATTGGCAGCTCGAACCTGCGAAGCATCAACGAGCCTGAGCTTAACCTGCTCTCAACAGTAGCTCACCAAGTTGCTCTGGCAATTGATAAGGCACAGCTTTACCAGGCGGCAAACCAGCACGCACAAGACCTGGAGAAGATCGTAGAAGCCCGCACCGCCGAGCTTGCTGAGGCCATTGATAAGCTATCAGTAGCACTGGAGAAAGCACAGGAAGCCGAAAAGGTCAAATCACTGCTTATCTCAACGGTTTCGCATGAACTCAGAACACCGCTGGCAACCATAAAAGGCAATACCTCTCTGCTGATAGAACACCATGACAAACTACCATCCGACGTGCTCGTGCAGCATCTGGCCGATATTGAGGAAGAAACCGATAAACTGACCGACCTGATCAGCAACCTGCTGGAGATGTCCCGGATTGAAGCAGGCAGCCTCCACATCCAGCGTGAACCCATCAACGTCATCGATGTGCTTGACAGTACACTCGGCGCTGCACGACTACGCCATCCACAGGCCACACTCAACCTGATCACTCCCAGAAAGCTACCTATGGTCTACGCTGACCCGCGCCGGATTGAGCAAATTGTTGCCAACCTTGTAGACAACGCATGCAAATATGCCCCACCGCAAGAGCCAGTCACCATTCAAGCTGAAGCAGCAGATGATGAAATCAAGGTTTCGGTCCGTGACTCAGGCCGTGGTGTAGCACCAGAACACCAGGAAAAGATCTTTGACCGTTTTTACCAGGTCACTGATCCCGCTTCGAGTGGAGATACGGGACGTCACGGCATTGGGCTGGGCCTGGCTATTTGCCGGGGGCTGGTTGAAGCGCACGAAGGAAGAATCTGGGTGGAGAGCGAGCCGGGAAAAGGCGCTACATTTGCGTTTACTCTGCCGGTCGCCACACGTGAACGGCTATCGTCTGGAGGACATAATGGATGAGACAACGATTCTGATCGTCGATGATGAGCCTAAAATCCTGCGCTTTGTCGACACATCGCTACGCCTATCAGGATATGAAATACTCACCGCTGAAACCGGGCAGATTGCCCTGGATATTTATGAGCACGATCACCCCGACCTGATCATCCTCGATCTTGGTCTGCCCGATATTGATGGATTGGTTGTGCTTGAGAAAATCCGCCAATATTCGACTGTGCCGGTAATCATCTTGACCGCCCGGGATGATGAAAAAGACAAGGTCGCAGGGCTAGAATTAGGGGCTGATGACTACCTGACCAAGCCCTTTGGCACGCAGGAACTGAAAGCAAGAATCGAAGCTGTGCTGCGCCGGGTCCGGTGGTCGCCACAGCCTAGCGACCTGGCAGAATTTGTCATGCTTGGGCTACAGGTCGATTTTCGCAGGCGGCGCGTTACAGTGAACGGCGAAGAAGTTCATCTGACGCCAACGGAATACGGTCTACTCCGCGTGCTTATTCAAAATTCGGGACATGTCCTGAGCCACGGAGATCTGCTCAGCAGAGTCTGGGGAGATGAATATCGCAACGATCTGGCAATCTTACGTGTGAATATCTCCCGCCTCAGGCAAAAACTAGAAGAAGACCCCCGTGAACCGCGTTTTATCGTGACCGTTCCGGGAGTCGGTTATACCCTGCCATCGGAATAAAAAAGGGAGGCCAGACATCTTGCTGTCCCCCCTGAGCGGATCTGCCCCAAAAGGGTTAAACCCGAGACTTCCTCCGGAGCCAGTAAACTGCGCCAGCTGCTGCCAGCGTAAAAGCTACTATGGCAGCAGCGGCTGTAATGACGGTTTCTTTCCGCATCCCCGGCATAACAACTTCTGAGTCACCATAGGAAGCAAACAGCTTGCCCCACTTTGTTTGTAAAGCTTCTTCAACGCGCGGGCGTCCCACAAAGGGATACCAATAGACATTGTGATAAAAGTGTGAAGCAAAGTAACTCCAGGGTACCAGAGGGGACCGGAGCAGCAGGTTTTCAAAGGGCTTGAGCGGCCCATGGTAAATCATCTTCTGGCCCCGGCTGGCAAAGGTATCCTCCTGAATAAAGCCCCAGTCCGGCTCCTGCTCGATATCATATCCGACAATCTCAATCTCTTGCGGATCCCCTACCCCAAGGCCCCGCTCATGAGCAATGCGAATAAAGGGAATATTCATCGGGTCAAAGCCCTGGAGTTTTGCCGATATCGCATCAATTGCAACCTGATCGGCTGACGCCAGGATGATGTCCTTTTCATGGACACGCATCGCCCGAGGACCAGGCCCATCGCCGGCAAACGTGCCATCCATTACTGCAAATATGCCGGCGTGAATATCCTGCTGGATCATCAGTAGATCGACCAGGGTCTCGTGAATGACCCCGTGCGTCCAGTGGCGCCTTCTGTGCAGCAGGCCACCAAATGCATTCTTCATTGCCCCTGTAATTGTTGTGAACACATGGGTCTTCACCGTTGGGAGCTGGATGATATTGCTGTCATAAAATATTTTCGGAATCTGTATGCCCTCTGGATACACCTTATCCAGTACAAGGAAAGGTTGTTTGGGTTGGTAGGTAACCCATTCCATGTTCTCTTGATAGAGATAGTAGTTCTCAATCCCATATTTATCTGTCACAAAGGCATGCCGGTTGTTTTCCTCGCCTGCAATTGCATCAACAACTACCGTATCGTTGTGAGCACCCTTCACCGAATAGCCAGCCTCAAGCAGTTCCTGAATGACTGCTTCAAGCTGCCAGGGCGCAGTTGAACAGGCGGGATACCAGGTATCCCAGGAGATATTGATCTTAAGGAGTGTTTCTCTGTCTACAGGCAGC
>JAFGNO010000065.1 GCA_016926985.1 Anaerolineae bacterium | reverse complement strand
TCAATTATGTTACCAGGATCAGGTCTGTCGCCTTGGCCCCTGCAAAAACAGAACATCAAAAGAACTTAAACGATCGCACAAAAAAAGAGACAGCCTTCCAACCATCAAAACATGGCTTCCCGTTTGGAAATCGCTATCCGGGACTGCCTCTTCCTGGCAAAGTTCCTCTTGCTGACAGGCTGCCCACAATTTATGGACTGTGTGGCGGGATGTGCTTTGCCGCAATGGACTATATGCTGGCAGAGAAACGAATCCCTGCCGGGCATGGTATTCCACCAAAAGGAACCCACCTGCACCGGTATATCTTCCGCCGACAGATCGCATCATTTGGTCAATTGGGCCTGGATATCCCCCGCTATGCACACTGGATGCTGCTGCGCGATGATACCCAACGGGGAACTTGGGTGCGCACCAACCAGGAATTCCAGCGTGTCCGCATGCAGCTTGACCGGGGGGAGCTGGTGGTGCTGGGAATTATCTATGTCAGCTTCCGGAAGACGGCAATCATATGGAAGAATCACCAGGTGCTGGCTTATGAATACAGCACGCTGTCACCCACACATTACCGCATTGCAATCTACGATCCCAATTATCCAGGGAACGACCAGGTTGTCATAGAGGCCAAAAGCGTCATCGTTGGCAAACAGGCGGGTTCGAAGGAGGATCGACCGCCAGTGTATGGCCTGCGCTGTATCCAGAAAATCCCCAAGCAGCCACCCAGAGAGGTGCGCGGGTTTTTCCAGGTCAACTACAAACCAAAACGGCCCCCGGTTGGGCTTTAAGCAAGTTTTGTCACCTGCCTGTATGTGCTACAATCAGCGCGATATATACCAAACATCAGCCGGTGCAGTCAGATATTCAAAGAACTCCGACCGATTAGCCAGTACTCACCGAACCAAAAATAGGATTGTGGGGTCCTCGAATCCGTGACCTCACTTTGGCGTACATAACAAGAGTGGCGAGGAAAATGTGAGTGACATCAAGTTAAGCAGCGAAGAATACAGCCAGGATGGAATCCTGCGCGTTGTGCCGCTGGGCGGCCTGGGTGAGATTGGCAAAAACATGATGATTATGGAGTATGAAACCGGCAATTCGCTGGATTCGATCATCATTGATACCGGAATCATGTTCCCTGAGAACGACATGCTGGGTATCGATCTCATCATTCCCGATTTTAGCTACATCATGGACCGTCTTGACTCAATTCGGGGTGTTATTATTACCCACGGGCATGAAGACCATACCGGGGCCATCGGGCATGTTATGGAACATGTCCGCGCACCAGTTTATGCCACACCACTCACCAGGGGGATGCTGGAAGTGAAGCTGCGTGAGGCGAAGCTGGGGGATGAGGTCACACTTTTCACCGCCCAGGCAGGGGACACTATCAAAATGGGCCCCTTTGTTGTCGAGTTTTTCCACGTCTGCCACAGCATTCCCGACAGCATCGGGCTGGGGATCACCACACCCATTGGGCTGATCGTCCACACTGGAGACTATAAGTTCGATCACACTCCGGTTGATAACTGGCCCCCGGATTTTGGTAAACTCTCTGAGTTTTCACGACGGGGTGTTCTCGCCCTTTTTGCAGACAGCACCAATGCGGATGTGCTCGGATGGACGCCCTCTGAAACTGTCATCGATGCAGCCTTTGACGACGTGTTTCGCGAGGCGCCGGGGCGTATCATTGTCGGCACATTTGCGTCTCTGATCTCGCGCATACAACAGGTAGCAAATGCTGCTCAGAACCACAATCGCAAATTGATTGTAGTAGGTTACAGCATGGTCGAAAATGTGAAAATGGCCAGAGAATTAGGTTACCTTGATATCCCAGACCGTATGCTGGGTTCAGTAGGGGATGCCACCAATCTCCCCCCTGAGCAGGTTGTCATCATAACCACCGGCACACAGGGAGAACCTCTCGCCGGGCTGGGGCGGCTGGCCACCGGTAAGCACAGAAATCTCGAGATCCAGGCTGGCGACACAGTCATCATGTCCTCGCACCCAATTCCAGGAAATGAGGAGATGGTTCACCGGATCATTAACCGGCTGATCCAGCGGGGCGCTGATGTCCTTTATGACCCGGTGAAACCCGTTCATGTGTCCGGACACGCTGCACAGGAGGAAATGAAATTGATGATCAACCTGGTTCGCCCCAGGTTTATGGTGCCAATCCACGGAGAACTGCGGCATCTTTACCTGCATGGGAAGATGGCGGCGGGCCTGGGAATCCCTCCTGAGAATATCGCCGTGGTTGAAAACGGGGCTGTGCTGACCTTCACTGCCGACAGCCTGACCATCGGAGAGCGGGTCCCCGGCGGCTATGTCTATGTCGATGGCTCAGGAGTTGGCGATATCGGGCCAACCGTACTGCATGAACGCGAGATCCTGGGACGGGATGGTTTTGTGATCGCCAATGTCACACTGGATCGGGATACGTTTCAGCCCATCGGCCAGGTTGAGCTTCTAACCAGGGGCTTTGTGTACATAAAAGAATCCAGCGATATGCTCCGCAAAGCCCGGGCAACCGTAACGGATATGCTGGAAAACAATATCCGGACATCCCAGCAAGATATCCAGCAGCTTGTCGAAAAAACGCTTGAAAAATTCTTTTACGCAGAAACCAGGCGGCGCCCGATGGTCTTTGCATTCATCAACGAAGTGTAAGAACCAGCACTACCACGCTTCAAGCTGTTCCGCCGTCAGATCAAAACAACCGGCTCTGCCTACCTGCTCCACAACAGACAGGAATGGTATCTGTAGAGAGGCCTCCACCGGCAACAGCATATCCCCCAGGGGGAGGCCTGCCATTGCCGGGATATCCGGGGCAAAAATACCCAGGAACACCGCGCTGATCCGGTCGTTGTCCAGGCAAACCATCCCGCCCTCACCCGTCATCTGCAAATCACCGTAATAAGCCAGGCCCATGTGGGTTTCGGAATACACCAGAAACAGGGCATAGCCGGGCGTCTCGCTCGCAAGATCTACTGCCAGCTCGAAACGGTCAGGGGGGCCAAACCGGGAATTCAGGTCTACCAGGTTTGAAAATTCAGGGAGATACTGCCAGCCTACATACAGGTATTTGACTATCCCACCCTCAAAACCCAGGTCTACCAGTGAAGGCGGCATACCCCGGGATTCCGCCTGAACCTGATCGGAGGCTTTATTCAAGAACGCTCGCAGATGCCCGGAGCCGTCCTGTATCGCAGCATAATCTCCCGGCATTAAATCCTGAGGACCCAGCCCCAGTGCAGCATAAAAATTCAAAGCCTCGCTGATCCCCGACTGACCCGGCACCAACCCGTTATAGCAGGGAAGAAGACAGTCATCGCTCTGAAATAGTGGGTTCAATAACTGCTGGAGTTCCTCAGTTGTCAGACTGGATGGCATGGCAAGGGTAGATGTGACCTCTGGCAGATCGGGCTGCGAGCTTGATGCGTCATCCTGCAGGACCGGTGTGCTGGCTGCCGGGGTGACACTGACAGAGGGCGCCGGGCTGCCAGTCGTATCTTCTGCAGGGGCCGAACTGCATGACTGTAAATATATCGCCATAAGCATCAACCATCCAGCCAAAACCCGCCGCATATCAGCCTCCCTGCGCCACCACAAATGCCAGCGCATGCTCCTGCGTATGCGTCAGGCTCAGCGCCCAATCAGTCAGGCCAAGCAACTCCGCGCGCTGTGCAGCCGCACCATGCAGAACAAGCTCGGGCTTCCCCTGAGGATCGTTTGTTATCTCGATATCAACCCAGCGGATGTCCCCAATACCGGTTCCCAGCGCCTTGGCAACTGCTTCTTTGGCCGCAAAGCGGGCTGCGAAAGCAGCCGGGCGCTGCCCGCAGTGCTGGCGCTCTCCTGCCGTGAACACGCGCTCAAAGAACTGGCCTCCGTGGCGTTCAACAGCCTGCCTGATACGGACAATCTCGATCATATCAACACCGGTTCTCAGCATACCCCTTCCCCTTCCGGTCTGCTAAACCGAGCCAGCAATCGCCAGGGCGTAGGCATCCGGGTCCAGATATGTGGCGGCCACATTCTGGACATCCTGAACAGTCAGGGCGTTAATCATATCGGCATAGCCATAGAGATAATCCAGCCCAAGCTGGTGCTTCTCGATAGTCATCAGGACGCTGGCAACGCCCTCGTTGGTTTCCAGGCCCAGAACCAGCTGCCCGATGAAAAAAGCCTTGTTGTCCGCCAGTTCCTCTCCCGCCACCGGTTCATCAACCAGCCGACGGATCTCATCCCGGAAGCTGCTGACCACACGATCAACACTGTCCGGGGCGACACCAGCGATTAACTGCCAGGGACCTGGCCCGAATCCCCCCACCAGGTTACTGTACGAATAGTAGGCCAATCCCTGCTGCCTGCGTACAATTTCGCCGAGACGACCATACATACCAAACACGCCAAGTATACTGTTGGCAATCCGGGCTGCATGGTAACTGGGCGCACTTCGCTCCGGCCCCGGAAAGCCCATCACGATATCCACCTGTGATTTACCCGGGATAGGGACATACGCCTCACGGATGCTTTTCAGCCGGGGAGCTGGAGGGGCAACCGGAAAAGGAGGTTGATCATCGACAGACCATGATTGAAAAGCAGCACGGACCTGCTCCACTGCCTGCTCGGCCTTAACCGCGCCAACCACGACAATGATTGCCCCACGCGGGCCCAGGTTATTATGGAAGGCAATGATGTCTTCGCGCCGTATACCAGAGACGGTATCCTCATAACCACTCACACTGAAGGCATAGGGATGATCTTCTGGATAGGCCAGTTCATGAAATGTCAGGTTGGCCATTTTGCCGGTGTTATGAGCGCGCAATTGCAGGCTGGTCAGTATCTGCCCGCGCACGCGCTCAACATGTTCTGCGGAGAATATCGGCTCTCTCAGTATTTCCGCACTCAGGTTCAGGAGAATCGGGAGATCTTCGGCCAGGCTTTTACCTGCAAACCAGTAAGTATGTCCCCCGGAACCAAACTCCAGGCT
>JAFGNO010000064.1 GCA_016926985.1 Anaerolineae bacterium | reverse complement strand
TGTGTCAAGGCCGGGTGGCATGATGCAGAACTCTATGATGCATTGAATGTTGCCCTGGTGGTAGGTGGGAGCATCGTGATCCCTCACCTCAGGCACGCTGTGGAGACTATTGACCTGCTCAGAGCAGAGTCAGACAAGGGTAAACGTTAATCAGTGTGCTCGATGGCTCCTGCCTTAACGCGCCAGCGTGTCGCGCCCACGTGCAACATATCCTCCAGCAGCGCAGGTTCTGCTGTTGTCATCAACACCTGGCGCACATTGTCAATGCGCTCCAAAAGATAACCCCGCCGGTGCGGATCCAGCTCAGCAGCGACCTCATCCAGCAGCAGGATAGGGGGTTCGCCGGTCTGTTCTTCCATCCAGGTTAACTCGGCCAACTTGAGCGCCAGTACAGTAGTACGCCCCTGTCCCCGCGAGCCATATATCCCCAGGTCATACCCGTTGATCAGAAAGCGCAGTTCGTCCCGCTGGGGGCCAATGGTAGTTATACCCCTGGATATATCCAAAGCGTAGTTTTTTCGTAGCGAATCAATGAAAAGAGAGGTGATTTCTTCCTGAGGAAGCTGGGGCAGGGCGGATGCCCCCAGGTCCCCGGTAGAAAACCCCATCTGACCTGATGGTTGGTCGGTCACATCAAACCCTGGTTCGTACCGCATCCGCAAGTTTTCGTCCTGACCGCTCAAATCGCGGTGGATGGCCTGAGCCCGAGTTTCAAGCTCCTTTACAAGCCGGAAGCGCCCGGCGATCAAACATGCTCCATGCGCGGCAAGCTTCTCATCCCAGAATGCCAGTTGGGATGTGTCCGACCGCCTGCCCCGCCGCTGGTCATTTTCCTGAAGCTGCTTCAACAGCGCATTACGCTGCTTCAGGACTTTTTCGTATTGATTCAATGCGCGGCAATAATCGGGATTTGTCTGGCACAGCGTGATATTCAGATAACGCCGCCTTTCAGACGGCGAGCCTTCAACCAGCGCCATATCCTGCGGCAAAAACAGCACCACCCGGATTTGACCAAGCAAATCCATCACTTTACGCGGCAGGCCATTGACCCGGATTTCTTTGACAAACCGGTAAGATTTCCCGACCAGTTTCTTGGCAAGGGTTACTTCCACGCGTTTGAGTCCCTCGGCAGTCGAGATCTCAGCCACCAGCCGGGCAAAGGGAAGCGGATCACCCAGCACCAGCCAGCTGATCAACTGTCTGTCGGACTGGGTATATGGCGACCGGGAAGTTGCCATGTAATAGATAGATTCCAGCAGGCTGGTCTTCCCCTGAGCGTTATTGCCATACAGGATAATAACCCCATCCGGGAATGATTGTTCAAGCCGTGCGTAATTCCGGAAGTTAGTCAATGAGAGGTGCGTAATATGCATGCCGATTCTGCCATATAGATTGCTTCCCGGGATTATTCTAACATGCTCGCGCTGATAAAACCGGTGCCGGTTTTCCGCCACCAGGAGTCTGATATAATTAGGGAAAGGGTTAAATTAAAGGAGCCAACATGTCTGGTTGCCAGGATCAGGAAGCAACCCAAAAAATCCCCAAACAGCCTGCCCCTACAGAGGAAAGTGATGTTCCTGCTCCCATGCAACCACCGCACGAAAAAGACCCTCATGTGCTGCCGCCTACCCGGCAGCTCGACCTAGACGACAAATCCTTGCCCAACCTGTTCTCCCCGGCTTTTGGATTTGCGTTGGGCGCCGCTCAGAAATACGAATTAATGCCGCTGGGAGCGCGGCGTACCGGGGTTTCCAAGGGCTCCCCGGTCTGGCGGATCGAACTGCATGGGATTGCGAAAGGCGTGCCCCCACAGGGTTATGACATTGCTGGTGACACAATCATTGGGCGTCGCTCCGGCGGCGCTATTGTCGACCTTGATCTCGACCAGTATGATGGGGCAAAGCAGGGGGTATCGCGGCGGCATGCCATGCTCAGGCCAACAGAACGATGTTTGTTCCTGATCGATCTCGGAAGCACAAATGGCACCATGCTCAACGCCACCGTGCTGGGCCCCGGGATGGCCCGCGCTCTCGCTCACAATGATTCCATCTCATTTGGCAGCATCACCTGTACTGTCAAGATCGTCGGTGAGCCAAATGACCTCAAGGAACAAAAATAGGCATGGCCCTGCCAATTCTCATGGATCAGTAGGACGATTCCAGGTCGATCAACCCTTTTTCTTTTGCCGTATGCAGCGACCACCGGTAAAAGAAGTAGGACAATACGAGCAAAACAACCGAGAATCCCCCCAGTATCCAGATAATCTCCAGATTAGAAAACCTTGCCAGGGTGGGAAAGCCAATCGCATCCGGGCCAAGCAGCGCACGGCGGGCAACCTCCAGCCAGTAGGTTACCGGGATGCCATAGCCAACCCAGCGTATCCAGGACGGCAGTACATCAAGCGGGAAAATTGCCCCGGTGAACAGGTATAAAGCACCGGCAACGGCCTCCCCAATTGACCAGAAATGACGGGCCAGCATCATGGTCAGACTGCCCATGATCATCCCCAGACCGGCCAGCGCCAATATACCCAGTCCGGTGCTCACCAGGAGCAGGGGCCAGTCCACCAGTTGGAAGGTAATGGGTATTTTAAAGAAAAGCATCCCAAACCCAATTGTAATCAACACAGAAATAGTGCCGATGATCAGCCGCGCCACGCCGCGTCCCATCAGGTACATGAAATGGGACATCGGGATGGTGTGCAGCTGCTTGTTGGTTCGATAATGTTCGCGGTCATCAATCACAGCCCAGCTTACCCCGGTGATGATCATCCCTACCAGAATATAAAGCGCGTTTCCGAGATAAATATAGGCGAAAATTGGTTCCTCAGTCGCGCTGTCAGTAATGACGCTGTACATCACTACCAGGATCATGACACTGGCAATCGGGCGCGCGATGGAATAAACGGCAAATAAAAAGGGGTCTGCCCAGTTGGACTCAATCTGCCAGCCCAGCCATGCCGCGGTAATAAATGACCGCATGGCATGATTCCGCCGGATAAACGAAATATCCAGAATCCTGTTTACCAGTAACATATCACCTCCAGCTAGCGACGCCGTTCGGTCAGGCGACCTTCTCGCCGCCCAATCTCTTCCAGCTTATTAAGCATAAAATACGCCCCGGTGATAAAGAACACGCATAAAACCAGGAGGACAGCTATCTCAATCGGCACTGACAGAAATCCGAGGGTGGGGTCACTGGTAAACAGAAGCTGGCGCATGGCATCCAGTCCCAGCGTCAGGGGGATGATCGAGGCAATAGTGGCCACCCAGAAACCCATGGCCTTGACCGGGAAATAAAACCCGGAGGCCAGATAGATTGGCTCCTGAAACAGGTTTGACAGGTGCCATGCCTCACGTCCGGCGGCCAGGAAGACCGAGGCAAACATCATCCCCATTCCATACAGGGCAATCATGGTGACCGCAAAGACCAGCACAAGCAGGATCAGGCTGCCGGTGCTGTAGACCACGCCAAAGAGCAGGGACCCCAATACCAGGATCACAACTGCCCGAACCCCGGCAAACACCAGCCCCCCGATAGACATACCCAGCAGGATAGCCATCATCGGGCCGGGACTCACGATATACAGTTCAAGGTTACCCGCGTCTTTATCCCAGTAGAGCTGGCTTGCCATGCTCCACAGCACATTCAACCAGAAAGCTGTCATCGCCCCGCCGACGACAACAAAGCCAATATAGTCAGGAGGCGCATTGATGGCCTTATAGACAAAAACATAGCCGGCAACCCCCAGCAGGGGCAGGACCGTCTCAAAAAACATCCAGCTTACTTCGCGGGTGGAGCCGACAATCCGCGGGTAGGCGCGCGCCCAGACAGTTTGCCAGAAGAGCTTGAAGCCGCGGGCTTGCTTTAACTCTGGCAGGCTACTCATCTCGATCCTCCGCCGTGTGGGAGGTATCGACATCCAGCCCGCGGCCTACCAGGTCAATAAACACGTCCTCAAGCGTGGCCTCTCGCTTTTCCAGCGCAATCAGGCTGGAACCCCGCCGGGTCAGGTGAGCCAGGACATCGGAGAGGATTTCATCAGCCTGAAGGATCAGCTGCAGCACCGTCCCCTCAGCCACCTCAGTAACAGTGACCTGGCGCACACCGGGGATCGATTCGATCATCTCCTCCCGGCTGGGACGCGGGCCAAGCGGTTCGACTGTCAATTGAAAAACCACGTCCTGGTTCAGGCGGTGTTTCAGATTGCGGGGAGAATCCACGGCCAGCAGCTTTCCCTTATCGATAATTGCCAGACGGTCACAGAGTTCATCCGCTTCCGCCATATAGTGGGTGGTGAGCAGGATGGTGCTCTCCGGGTGGTCGCCCATCCAGTTCATGATAAATGCCCTGACCTCCCTTGCAGCAGATACGTCCAGCCCCAGCGTGGGCTCATCCAGAAAAACTATTTTCGGGTCGCTGATAAACCCGCGCACAAAATTCATTTTCTGGCGCAGGCCAGTCGACAGGTCAGAGATTTTAGTCCGCTTCCGATCGGCAATTCCGACGACCTCCAGCAGATGATCGATCCGCAGTCGGGCGGCTTTGCTCTCAAGCCCATAGAACCGGGCAAACATCCACAGGTTTTCCTCAACAGTCAGGAGCCCATAGCCGCTGGTTTCGCCGCCACTGACCATACTGATTTCGTGGCGTATCTCCCGCATCTCTGTCGCGACATTTTTCCCATTGACATACGCTGTACCGCTGGTTGGGAGCAGCAATGTCGCAAGTATCTTTATCAGGGTTGTCTTGCCAGCCCCGTTAGGGCCAAGCAGTCCAAACAACTCGCCCCGGCGGATATCGAGGGAGACTTCGTCCAGCGCGATGATCTCGCGAGGGTCTTCCTTACGCTTGGGACCGCGCAGCTTGTATATTCGCATTACGTCTTCAGTATGGACTGCAAGATTATTTTCTACCATACGCCAACCACACTTTCTGAGCGCTATGATGACCTGTACTGTCCCCGGTTTCCACGAAATTTGGTGAGGTCTGGAGAGTGTAGCCACCCCCACTTGCTGTGTCAAGACCGGTTCTACCTGTGCTATACTGGTATCAGCAAACCAGTTGCCCAAAACCCAGGACCAGGCATGTGGCCTGTAACACAGGATGGTGAGAAATGGCGGGCACATGGCGCCTCTTTATTGCCATTGAAATCCCCCGGGATGTGCTGGAAACAATAGCAGATGTGCAAACCCTGCTGAAGCGCCGCCATCCTGAATTTAAGGCTGTGCGCTGGGTGAAACCAGAGGGTATTCATCTCACCCTCAAGTTTCTGGGTGACGTTGAAACAGAGGCAGTGGATAGGATTTCCGGGGCGATTCAGGACTGCGCCAGCCAGGTAACACCATTTGCAATGGGAATCGAGGGATTTGGCTGCTTTCCTCACACCCGCCGCCCCCGTGTCATCTGGCTTGGCATCACCGGCGATCTTGAACAACTAAAAACCCTTCAAGCATCCATAGAACAGGCCACCACCCAATTAGGCTTTGAGCCTGAAAACCGTGACTTTTCTCCCCATCTCACACTTGGCCGCATCAAGCACCCTGTCACTTCCAACGATTTGGAAGACATCTGTGAATTCCTGGATACCACAGAGGTCGAGCAGCTGGCTGAGTGGCGCGTTTCGTCGGTCAGCCTTATCCGAAGCCAGCTTAAACCCGACGGCGCCATTTATACCCGGATATCAGAAGCCAGCCTGCCTGGGGATGGCCCTACCCAGGGCTGATCCCAATAAATGAGAGTGGTAGCAACCGGATCGTCATGCTAGAATGATAGGGTAACAAGCAATTTAAATGAGGTGAAATGGCAGAAAAAAAACTGGAAGTCATCGATCTGGCGCGTTTTATCATTGACCAGATAACGGATAAAAAGGGTGAGGAAATTGTCCTGCTTGACCTTCGTGAGCGGACAATCATTGCGGACTATTTTGTGATTTGTAGCGGAACCAGCGAACGACAGCTAAAGGCCATTGCAACGGGTGTGACCGAGGAAGTCAAAAAGCAGCTTGGCGTGATACCCCGCTCGGTTGAGGGTGATGCGGCAACAGGCTGGGTGCTCATTGACTACGCCGATGTGGTTGTGCATGCCTTTGCCCCGGCCACCCGCAGCTATTACGGCCTTGAAGATTTCTGGCTTGAGCACCAGGCTACCGTGCTTTTGAAGATGCAGTAACTGAAAAGGAGGCGCAAAACCGCCTCCTTAATCATTGGACTCTCGCCTGCTTATTCCCCGCTAAAAACCCATCGATCGACGTCACGTGACCAGTTGACTAATTCATCTGGCCTAAAAAACAGGTTGATCTCACGGTCTGCATCGGACTCTTTTGCAGAACCATGTACAATGTTTCTCCTGACGTCGATGGCAAAATCCCCCCGGATTGATCCCGGCGGCGAGGCAGAGGGCTTTGTTTCTCCCATGATTTTACGCACCAGAGAGATCGCCTGATCCCCTTCCCAAACCATGGCAACCACCGGCCCGGATGTGATATAGGCTATAAGGCCGGGGTAGAAATCCTTTCCCTCATGCTCACCGTAATGCTTTTGCGCCAGTCCCTCACTCATCTGCAGAAACTTCATACCGACAAGGCGAAAACCACGGCGTTCTAACCGTATGATGATCTCGCCGATCAAACCACGCTGTACACCGTCAGGTTTCACCAAAACCAATGTCCGCTCCAAATCCATCTCCTTTCAATTTCGCTGCTCC
>JAFGNO010000063.1 GCA_016926985.1 Anaerolineae bacterium | reverse complement strand
TGTGATCAGCAAGTCAAGCTGTTGGCAGAGCTTATCTCCAAACAGAGTAAGGTCCTGGGTGATAACAAACTGGTGCCAGTTAGTAAAATGAACAGCGCTGGCCAGGCCAATACCGACATGCTCGCGCGATAGATATGCGCGAGCCCCTGCCCTGCCTGCAGCGAGAATTCGCTCCGGATCTGCGTCGCGAGTAAGGCAGATGATGGCGGCCTCGGGTGCATGGAATAAGATGAGTTTTATAAGTCCTGCAAGGCCTGTTGGGTGAACGGCCAGGCTGTCATCCAGGATAACAACATCCAGGTTTGCCACAGCGGGGTCCGATTTAATGGAGGCGATCAGTTCATGAGGCACGCTGGATTGTCCTATGACCCGTGTGCGGCGATCCCAGCTTAAATAGCTTACCATCGCCTGGCGTGCGTAGATGTCGCGCTCAATGATGTAGATGCGGGTATCCTGCTGCCCAAACATGTGAGTCTCCAAATTCCTATCGGTTATATTCTGTGTGGGGTGGTTGAGCGGACAATCCGGGGAATAGAATCAAAGAGACCTGTTACAAGAACAGGCTGCCTGGTAAAACATGCACCCGGCTGCGCCCAACCACCCACCCTTATGCAATTTGACTGCATTATATATTACGCAGAGGGAATGGTAAAGTTTCAGTGGCAGAAAGTGTGGCGGTGGATGTCACAGTCGGGCGTATACTTGGGTTAAGATGTAGTGTATGCTGGTGATCGATGTATGCTGAAGTCGCCGTAAATCTGGCGGTAAAAGGGACGTTTCATTATCACATCCCGGCGGAGTTGGCTGGACGTCTCAGTCCGGGTCACCTGGTCGAGGTGTCTTTTGGCACGCAGAAGGCGCAGGCGGTTGTACTTGCGCTGTCTTTGCATTCCCCTGTGAGTGAGACCAAGCCGGTTGAGGCGTTGGTAGATCGCAAGCCGGTGTTGAATGCGCAGCAACTGGCGCTGGCCCGGTGGATGAGCCAGGCATATCTCGCTCCCCTGGTTCATAGCATCCGTCTGCAGATTCCGCCCGGACTTTCCCGGCGCGGTGATGTGCTGGTTACGCCAGTGATTGATCCCGAACTGATTGAGCCGGCTAATGACACCCAGGCAAGGCTGCTGCGCCAGCTTAATTCCCGTGGTCCGCTGCGGGGGAGGCAGGTTGCACGCGCCTTGCCGCGCCGTAACTGGCAGGACGCCGTCCGTGATCTGGTTGAGCGGGGCGTGGCGCTGCGCGAACCGGTTCTCTCCAGGCCGGTGGTCAGTGCCAGGCAGGTCCGCACTGTGGAACTGGGCATTGCGCTGGACCGGGTTGAGGCGGTGGTTGGGAGGCAGTTTGACCTTGAGACAATCTCCACCCGGCGGCAGGAAGCTGCGCGGCGGCGGATTGCTATCTTGAGGCTGTTGGCAGAGACCTGTGAACCCCTGCAAGTAGGCGAGGTGTACAGTCAGGTTGAGGGCGCATCAATTGCCGACCTGCGCAGCCTGGCAGATGACGATCTGGTCGTTCTGGGGGAGATGGAGCTGTGGCGTGACCCTCTGTCTGATATGCACTTTACGCCCCAGAAAGCCCCCCGCCTGACCCGGCACCAGATGGAAGCATGGGAGATCATCCGGGCCGCTCTGGAGATGCCAGAATCACCGCGGCCTGTTCTGCTTCATGGGGTGACTGGTTCTGGTAAAACCGAGCTGTATATACGGGCGGTTGAAGAAGTAATCAATCAGGGGGAGCAGGCCCTGGTCCTGGTGCCAGAAATCGCGCTGACCCCCCAGACCATCCGCCGTTTTGGTGCCAGGTTTGTTGGACGAATGGGGATTGTGCACAGCCAGATGTCGATGGGCGAGCGCTACGACACCTGGCGTCGGGCACGTGAAGGTCAGCTCGATCTGGTCATCGGCGCCCGGTCGGCGCTGTTTACGCCTTTTGATCGTCTGGGTGTAATCGTGATTGACGAATGCCATGATGACAGTTATAAGCAGACCCCGCCCATTGCTCCCCCTTATTATCATGCGGTCAGAACGGCTGAAGAACTGGCCCGCCTGCACGGGGCTTTGCTTCTGATGGGCAGTGCAACACCCAATGTGGCTACCTATTCGCGCACCGGAGAAGAGGCTGCCGATAAGGTGATGCTGGTTGATCTCCCGGCACGGATCATGGGGCATAGCCAGGCTATCCAATCCCAGGCCCTGTATTTCCATGTCACAAACCATCGTTACAGTCAGCTTCCCGGTGAGCCAGATGAGGCAGTGATGATTGACCTGCCTCCAGTGAAGGTTGTCGATATGCGGCAGGAGCTGCGGGCCGGCAACCGCTCAATCTTCAGCCGAAAGTTGTCGGAGGAGCTCGGGGAAACCCTGCAGCGAAGTGAGCAGGCTATTTTATTTCTGAACAGGCGCGGCACGGCAACTTATGTCTTTTGTCGTGACTGTGGACATGTCCAGACATGCCCGCGCTGCAGCACGCCGCTGACCTGGCACACATGGACCAGTTCAGGGCAGGAAGGTGAAGGGCTGCTTGTCTGCCACCACTGTAACTATCGAACGCAGCATCCATCTGTATGTCCCGAATGTGGCTCCAATCAGATTAAATTCTTCGGCGGCGGCACGGAGCGTATAGAGCAGGAAGTGATGCGGCAGTTCCCTGATGCGCGCGTCCTTCGCTGGGATAGGGATACTGCGAATACGCATCTCTCCCATGATGCTCTGCTTGAGTCCTTTGTCAAACATCAGGCTGATGTACTGGTGGGCACTCAGATGATCGCCAAAGGCCTTGATATCCCGCTGGTAACGCTTGTGGGAGTGGTGAGTGCGGATACTGCCTTATACCTGCCTGACTACCGGAGCAACGAACGCACCTTCCAGCTGCTCACCCAGGTCGCAGGCCGTGCGGGGCGGGGGCTGCTGGGGGGGCAGGTCATTATCCAGACTTACGACCCGGATCACTATGCTATCCGGGCTGCTTCAAACCATGATTTCCATGCCTTTTGCCAGACTGAGCTGCGTTACCGGGCCGATCTGGGTTATCCACCATACAGCCGGTTGGCAAGGGTTGAGGTCAGGGCGACATCCACAGCAGCAGCGCGCAGTGGGGCGGTTTCCATCTATAACTTGCTGGCCGAGCGAATCAAGGAGCAGCGATTGACGCAAACCGTATTGGTTGGCCCGGTGCCCTGTTTTTATGCTCGTGTTAACAGGGTTTATCGCTGGCAGGTTATCGTTCGAGGCCCTGACCCGGTGGCGGCACTGCATGGCATAGAAGGCTCCAGCCACCTGATTGTGGATATTGACCCGGTCTCTCTGCTGTAGGTTTTTCCTCTTGCTTTTCAGGCATAAATTCATTATAATAAGAACATAAGTTCTGGCATCTAGAGCGATCAAATCGCTTGATTTTTTACAATCCAATCAGAACGTATGGTCTGATGCGGGGAGGGTGGTGTGTTAACCGGTATGCTATGGTTTGACGATGATATGCAGCGCAAGCTTGACGAGAAGTTGGCACGGGCGGCGGCCCGGTATCTATCCAAATACGGCCATGAACCCAATCTGTGTTATGTACACCCATCAACCTTATTCAGCTCGCCAGGTCGGGTGGCTGGAATGGCGCTGAAGGAATCAAACATAGTCCTTCCTCATCATTACTGGCTGATGCGCGAGGACGATGTCATTGAGCAACCAGCGGCTTAGTTACTGCTTTGGGTTGCTGTGAGCCGTCAATCTCAAGCGGTCACTACCGGTCAGGAGGGGGGCTGGACTTCCTTCCAGAAGCATCATGACCCGGCTGTTGGCGAAGTATTCAAAATCAAAACCTGTCTCATCGCCCGCCTGCTTGCCGGGTAGTGGCATAAGCCTTGCGGTTAAGGGCTTATCAAGGCGCAGGGACAGAGAAGCAATATCAGCCAGCAGGCCTTGCAGGGATTCCGGACTCACATTGCCGGGAAGGGGAATCGTGTCCAGTCCTGTTCCACACACCGAGGAATAAAGCATCAGATCATTGATCGTAAGCACCCCTTCTGCTGCCCGGCGCGCCAGGACCGCGTCTTCCAGCACAGGCAGCATCACCCCATTGAACCCGGTGTGTTTGAAATTCGCAGTTTGAAGCACGTCGGTCAGGAAGGCTACGGCAGCCAGGCAGCCAGCAGAGCCAATGGGGGCGGCCCCAAGTTGCTCAATGGCACTGCCAATGCTGCGAGATTCCTCAGGGAAAGGCGCCAGCGAGAAATCGATTCCCTGGAAGCCCGTAGGTGATTGTTCCAGAACCGGGTGTATCGCGGTCTCAATTCGCCGGGACTCAGCTTCGATGCTCTGGGTGAGTCGGGATCGCACATTATCAAGTGATATGGCGCCAGCGGCAGCAGAGATTGCCAGGTCCGCACTCTCGGTTGCAATTGCAATGCAGGGCCGCCCGCCACCATGATATGCTGCCGGGAAAAAGGGTGACCAGGCAGACACATTTGCCAGCGCAGCCAGCCGCAGGTTGGCGAAGCCATTCTCTTCAAGCCTGGATACCTCGCCGATCAGGTCAGCCATGGCGCGCAGGCGGGAAAGGCTGATCCCTTGATCATGGCTGGCAATCTCAACCGCGGCGAAAACGGACCGGGTGTGCTGGAGAAGGCTGCCCAGCAAATCGACATAAGCATCGCTGTGAGTCAGCCTGACTGGCCCGGCTGAAACGTAATCAATCCCTTCCGCGTTCGCAGTCTCCTCCAGTGAGCATGCATATGCGATTGTGTGCTCTACGGTTCCTGCGCCAATTGCATCAGGGAGTGGCTGCGCCGCCAGACGCGTTGTTTCCACGTCATATCCGGCATCAACCAGTGCCTGCCGGCACCTGGTTAACACCCCTGCTATCAGGGTAATACTGGATCTATCAACCGGGTATTCCAGTTCTGCAAACGCTGTGATAGAGCGTATTTTCATCATGTCCTCCCGGGTTGGCGATTATCTGGCAGTACGCTGCCTGACCATCTCAAAGAGCAGGACAGTCCCAGCCATGGCGACATTCAACGATTCCATGCTGCCGGGCATGGGAATAGTGACTATCTGGTGTGCGGTTTGCTTAGCTTCCTGGCTGGGCCCATGGGCTTCTTCGCTGACAATCAGTGCGCAGGATGAGCACCAGTCAACAGCATAGTAAGGTTCTCCCGCATTGCTATCTGCCAGATAGATTGTGTGATCGACCAGGAGAGCAGTGACCTCATCCCAGGCAAGTTCATGAAAGGGCAGGCGGAAATGCGCCCCCATTGCTCCACGGAGTACTTTCGGATTCAACAGATCGACTGTTCCTGGCGTTGCGATCAGCAGCGGGACGCGGGCGGCCGCAGCAGAGCGCATCAGCGTGCCCAGGTTGCCGGGGTTACTGATGCCATCCACTACAAGCACAAAATTAGGGGAGGATGGGATCGAACTGAAGGTGGCAGGCAGCACAGCCAGTATGCCCTGTGGGGTTTCCGTGTCGCTCATTGCCCTCATAACAGCCGGGTTGACCGGTATCAGGCTCGCGCCCGCCCTGCCAACCTCCTCCAATAGCCCATACCCCTCGCTGCTCTGTGAAAAATCCTCGGTGTAATAGACCTGCGCAATCGGGACACCTTCGGTCAGCGCATCATTGACGAGGTTAACTCCTTCAATCACAAACTGCCTTTGCCTGCGCCGCTCGCTGCGTTTGCTCTGCAGGGCGATGATCTGTTTAACCTGGGCATTGCTGGTGCTGGTAATCATGATTGAAGTGTAACACGCTGGAAACAGACATAACAATGTGTGATAATTCGCGGACAACCGGTTGCGCGGAATCCAATTGGATGGTATTATGCATCTATAAACCATCTGTATGGATGGTATATAGATGGAGGATGTAATGACTACAGAGAAGATTACGATCAATATGAGTGTGGTAGATATCGGGAAAGTTGACCTGCTGGTGGAGGAGGGTTTTTACTCCAACCGGACCGACTTCATCCGCACGGCGATCCGCAACCTGCTCAACATTCACGCGCAGGAGATCGAGTCGAGCCGGGTAAGGAAATCAATGGTGATTGGTATTACCGGGTTCAGCCGTGATGATCTACTTGCCAGGTTAGAGGCTGGCGAAGTGCTGGAGATCAGAACGATGGGAATGGCGGTCATTGGCGAACGGGTCACACCCGATCTGGCTCTGGCAACCATCCAGTCCATCAAGGTGCTGGGTGTGCTGAAGGCCCCGGAGGATGTCAAAAGCGCATTGGCTGAGGCTGGCAGGCTTATATAGCGGCTAGTTACCAACCGCGATCAGGTCTTTGATATCGTCAAATGTAGCCGGGCCAATGCCATTGACGTTCTGGATTGATTCAATATCTGGGAACGGCCCATAGGTTTCCCTGTACTCAATAATCCGCTGGGCGATAACCGGGCCAACCCCGGGTAAGAGGTCAAGTTCTTCCAACCCGGCAGTGTTGATATTGATGGGGTAGTCTGGTTCAAGGGCGCTGCCGGATGTGCTCTCTGCTATAGGGGCAGGCTCCTCTCCGATGTGGGGCACATAGATATGCTCCTCATCCTCCAGTGAGCGGGCCATGTTGATCCGGTCAATATCAGCGTCTGGCAGCACACCACCCGCTGCTTCAACTGCATCTCTGACAATTGAACCGGGTGGAAGCTCGTAGACATCAACAAACATCACCGCTCCGCTGACATAAATGGTAATCGGGCCGGGCGTGGCAGTTGGTTGGGGGGTAAGCGTGGGCTGGGGCGGCTGGACGATGATCGATGCGGCTGGTTTCCACCGTATCGCCAGTGTGCCGATGGCGCTTGCCAGCAGCAGCCCAATCACAGTAAGCACAACTGTCTTATGCTCATTAAGCCATTGATTCATGGAGCCCTATCACCCTGAGCATTCCTGCCTGTTACAATCCTACAAATTTACGGGCAGATTACAATATCAGGTTCAGGTGTTCGCACCTGGCTAGCTAAGGCAGGTAGAATACGGTGACTTTGAAAACGGCAGGCAGATTACAAGTGAAATTGACGACCTGTTCAACAACCGAAACCGAAATGCTGGGACGGTCACTGGGGACTGTGCTTCAGGATGGTGATATTATCTGCCTGTCAGGCACACTGGGAGCCGGTAAAACCAGTCTGATGCGTGGCATTGCAGCGGGCTGGAACGCCAACGAGCGACCAACCAGCCCTACTTTTACCCTGGTCAACGAATATCATCGCCAGGCTGATGCACAGCGGCTGTTCCATATCGATGCTTACAGGCTGAACAGTCCTGAAGATGTCTGTTCTACCGGCCTGGATGATATCCTCGCAGCTTACGGGGTGGTGGTCATTGAATGGCCCGAGCGCATAAGAGAGGTGCTCCCGGTCGATGTGCTGTGGGCAGACATCCAGATTACAGGCGATTCTGACCGGGCATTTACATTCTCGGCGAGAGGGCCCCGGTCGCAGCAGATACTCTCCGATCTAAAGAATCGCTATACCGGGTAATCGCCGCCCAGGCAGCCTTTAACCGAAATCCTTGCTCAGTATCTCCTTGATGCGTTGGGATGCTTTTCCATCTCCAAACGGCGAGATGGCGTTGGCCATCCGGTTATAGGCGTTCTCGTCGTTCAGCAGTTCAAAGGCAGCTTCTGCTATGGCATCGGTATTGGTGCCTACCAGCCGTGCAGTGCCCGCTTCCACCGCTTCAGGGCGCTCGGTTGTCCGTCGCATGACCAGCACGGGTTTCCCCAGCGAGGGCGCTTCTTCCTGCAAGCCACCCGAATCGGTAATGACCAGGTAGGCGCGGTTCATCAGGTGCGCAAAGTCCGGGTAGGCCAGCGGCTCAATCAGGTGGATCCGCTCTACCCCGTTGAGGAGGCGATAAACAGGCTCCTGAACATTAGGATTAAGGTGAACCGGGTAGACCAGCCGGGCGTCAGGATTTTCGCCGGCAATTCTCCGAAGCGCATGGCAGATCGATTCAAACTCCTCGCCAAAGCTTTCCCGGCGGTGGGCAGTTACCAGGATCATTTTTTCATTGGGATTATCAAGCAGCAAAGGAAGGGTTAGTCTATGAGGTTTGGCTACCGTCCAGAGCAGCGCATCGATGACCGTATTTCCGGTGATATAAATCGATCCGCGTGATGCGCCTTCTTTCAGCAGGGCTTCGCTTGCGGTTTCTGTCGGCGCAAAATGATAGGTTGCCATCACGCTGATCAGATGGCGGTTTACTTCCTCCGGGAAGGGGTTGTAGATATTATGGGTGCGCAGTCCGGCTTCCACATGTCCGACCGGGATACTCAGGTAAAACGCTGCGAGAGCAGTCGTCATCGCGGTGGTGGTATCGCCCTGGCACAAAACCACATCTGGGCGGGTGGCTTCCATCACGCCGGTTGTCCCGATCAGTGCCCGCGCGGTCAGGTCGGCCAGCGTCTGGTTGGGCTCCATCAGGTCGAGATCGTAATCAGGTTTGATCTCAAACCATTCCAGCACCTGGTCGAGCATTTCGCGGTGCTGAGCTGTCACGCAGGTGATCACCTCAAAGGCGGGCGCCCGTTTCAGTTCATGCACCAGGGGAGCCATCTTGATTGCTTCCGGGCGGGTGCCAAAAACCATCAGTATCCGGGTCATATTATCCTCGTGTTTGTTCAGCTCTGTTAAATCAAGCGGGCTTCTGCCCCACAAAGGCATAAATATGCCGTCCGGGGCCAAAGGCTCTCTTTTCGTAACTACTCAGGCAGCCCTTGAACGATCAAAGGCATAAAAGGCTGGCTAGAAAAAGCATCGTAAATGGACTGGATAACGTTCAAC
>JAFGNO010000062.1 GCA_016926985.1 Anaerolineae bacterium | reverse complement strand
GCCCCGCCGCGCAAACTGCGCCGCGATAAAGGCGCTCTCCCCATGCCGACTAACCTGCCGTGACACGGTGAGAGAAAGGACGTGAACCATGAGTGAAGAACGCGTTGGTGTATACGTCTGCCACTGCGGTCACAATATCGCAGGGGCCGTTGACGTAGAACACGTTTCAGAGTGGGCAGCTGGCCTGCCCAATGTCGTTGTCTCCAAAGATTATAAGTTTATGTGCTCCAGCCTGGGACAGGAGCTTGTTGAAGAAGACATCCGGGAGCAGGGCCTTACCCGCGTTGTGGTGGCAGCCTGCTCTCCGCATATGCATGAGCCAACCTTCCGGGCTGCCTGCCAGCGCGCCGGGCTGAATCCTTACCTGTTTGAGATGGCCAACATCCGTGAGCATGCCAGCTGGGTCCATCAGCATAGTGTTGAGGACGCTACGGAAAAGGCAAAGGCGACCATCGCTGGCGCTGTTGCCCGCGTGGTTGAGTTGGAGCCGCTGGAGCCGTTTATTGCCGAGATCAAAGAGCCTACGCTGGTGGTAGGTGGCGGCATCGCCGGCATCAACGCGGCACTGGAAATTGCCAATGCTGGCCACCCGGTTTACATGGTAGAACGCGAACCCAGCATCGGCGGGCACATGGCCCAGCTTGACAAAACCTTCCCGACGCTTGATTGTTCCGCCTGTATCCTGACCCCCAAGATGTTTGATGTGGGCAATCACCCCAATATCACCCTCTGGACCTATTCAGAGGTTGAACAGGTTGACGGATACATCGGGAACTTTACCGTTCGGGTCAGGAAAAAAGCCCGCCAGATCAATACCGAGTTATGCACTGGCTGCGGTGACTGCTGGTCACGCTGCCCGGCGAAAGTAGTTGACGAGGTATTCGAGGCTGGCCTGGGATATCGTACTGCTGTCTATCGACCTTTCCCCCAGGCTGTTCCTAAATACCCGGTGATAGACCGTGAAAACTGCATCTATTACCAGAAGGGAACCTGCAAGGCCTGCGAGAAGTTCTGCCCCACAGGCGCGATTGACTTTGATGAAGAGGATGAGATCGCTGTCATCAACGTCGGTAACATTGTCCTTGCCACAGGTTATAAGACCTTTGATCCAAGGGTTCTGCCGCAGTATGGATATGGCCGTCTGGCGAATGTGTTCACCAGCATGGAGTTCGAGCGAATGGTCAATGCCTCCGGGCCGACCGACGGCAAGATCGTCCTGCGTGATGGTATCACTCAGCCTGAAAATGTCGCCATTGTTCACTGCATAGGCAGCCGCGACAAAAACACCAATCCACACTGCTCCGCCATCTGCTGTATGGCAGCGCTCAAGTTTTCCCATCTCGTCAAGGAGAAAACAGGCGCGGAGGTCTACGAGTTCTATATCGACATGCGCACTGCCTACAAAGACTACGAGGAGTTTTACAACCGCATCCTTGAGGAAGGCACGCATATGATCCGCGGTCGGGTTGCGGAAGTGACTGACGCGGCGCGTCTGCCCGGCGAGGAAGGCAAATTGATCGTTCAGGCAGAGGATACCCTGATCGGTGTTCAGCGCCGTATCCCCGTTGACATGGTGATTCTCATGGTTGGTATGGAACCTCAGGCCGACTCGATCGATGTTTCGCACCGGTTCGGGATCGGGTGTTCAACTGCTGGCTTCTTTACCGAGCGCCATCCAAAGCTTGACCCGGCGGCGACCATGTCTGACGGGGTTTTCATCGCCGGTACCTGCCAGGGGCCAAAAGATATTCCCACAACCGTTGCCCAGGGCGCGGCGGCTGCGGCCCGTGTTCTGACCTTGATCGGCAAAGGCGAGGTTGAGATCGAGCCTATACGCGCCTACATCAATGAGGAACGCTGCTCCGGCTGCCGGGTTTGCAATACCATGTGCCCATATGGCGCAATCGACTGGATCGAAGACCTTGGCGTCAGCCGGGTTAACCCCGCACTGTGCAAGGGCTGCGGGACCTGCGTGGCATCCTGCCCGAGCCAGGTCATCGATGGTCAGCACTTTACTTTTGACGCGCTGATGGCGCAGATTGAAGGCGTCCTGTGGGATACCCGTGGCAACGGCGGCAAAGTAACCTACCTGGAATCTGTCCCGGTTGCGGGCAAGTAGGAGGAACCCAACATGCCAAAAAAAGACTACAGCGAAATCAATCCTGCCTGGGGAGATCGCGCCCCGGTGATTGTCGGGTTCCTGTGTAACTGGTGTTCCTATCGCGCAGCTGACCTTGCAGGGACCAGCCGATTTGGCTACCCGGCCACGCTGCGTGATATCCGCATCATGTGCACAGGGCGGCTGGACCCAACTTTCATACTCAAAGCCCTGCGAGAAGGGGCAGATGGTGTTCTGGTCATGGGCTGCCATCCTGGCCAGTGCCACTATCAGGAAGGCAACTACAAAGCGATGCGCCGCATGGCCCTGACCCGGCGTACACTGGCACAGTTGGGTGTTCACCCGGACCGTGTTCAGCTTGGTTGGGCATCTGCTGCCCAGGGCACCATCTTTGCCGAGAAAGTGATCGAGATGTCTCAGCGCATCGCTGAGCTTGGCCCACTGGATTGGAAAGACAACATCGAAGACGGCGCGGAACGACTGCGCGTTCTGGGATATGAGGAGGCTGCTCATGGCTGATAATGGTAAACCGAAACTGGCGCTCTACTGGGCTGCCTCCTGCGGCGGTTGCGAAATAGCCGTCCTGGCCCTGCATGAGAAAATTCTGGATGTTGCAGAAGCCTTTGATATCGTTTTCTGGCCCTGCGCTATGGATTTCAAAACCAAGGATGTTGAAGCCATGGCCGATGGCGAAATCGATGTCTGCCTCTTTAACGGGGCCATCCGAACGGATGAAAATGCACACATGGCGCAGCTGCTCCGCCGGAAGAGCAAGGTCATGGTCGCCTTTGGAAGCTGTTCTTCCGAGGGCTGCATGCCAGGCCTTGCCAATTTCAAAGACAAGGAGCAGATGTTCCAGTTCATCTATAAGGACTCCCCCAGCACGGATAACCCGGAGGGCATTGTCCCTCAGGAGGAAACCGAGGTGCCGGAAGGGACGCTGACCCTTCCCGGATTCTGGAATACGGTCCGTTCGCTCGATCAGGTTGTCCCGGTGGAATACTATCTCCCTGGCTGCCCGCCTGAGGCAAAGTGGATCGAGGCGGCTGTGAATGCCATCTTGAGCGGTGAACTCCCGCCGCCCGGCACAGTCATCGGGATGGATGTCACAGTCTGCGATGAATGCCCACGAACTCGCCAGGAGAAAAAGATCACGCGGTTCTACCGTCCCCAGGAGATCATCCCGGATCCGGATATCTGTCTGCTTGACCAGGGCATCTTCTGCGCCGGGATTGCCACCCGTGCTGGCTGTGGGGCGCTCTGCCCGTCGGTCAACATGGGCTGCCGTGGCTGTTATGGACCAAATGAGGGTGTTATCGATGGCGGGGCAAAGCTCATCTCTGCAATTGCTTCGGTAATAGATGCCGAGACGCCGGAAGAAATTGACGCCATCCTTGATACGCTCCCCGATCCAGCAGGGTATTTCTATCGCTTCAGCCTTGCTCACTCACTGCTGAGACGCACCAATCTTGAAGAGATCGATGGCAAGAAGGTTGCGGCTCCCTATGAGGGTGTGCCCCGGCTGGATCCCAAGCTGAAAGACTAGGAGGCAGATGATGACACAACGTATAACAATTGATCCCATCACCCGCCTCGAAGGCCATGGCAAGATCGAGATTTTCCTGGACGATGCGGGCGAAGTAAAAAACGCTTATTTCCAGGTTCCTGAGCTACGTGGTTTCGAGGTGTTTTGTCTGGGTCGCCCCGCCGAGGAAATGCCCCGGCTGACAAACCGCATCTGCGGTGTCTGCCCGGAGGCGCACCACATGGCTGCGGCCAAGGCGCTGGACGATCTCTACAAAGCTGACCCACCCTCAGCAGGGAAAAAGCTCAGAGAGCTGTTCTACATGGCTTTCTACGTCACCGACCACACCACGCACTTCTACGCGCTGGGCGGCCCGGATTTCGTGGTTGGCCCGGACGCCCCGGCAGGACAGCGTAATATCCTGGGCGTGGTAGGCGCAGCCGGTGTGGAAGCGGGGCTGAAGGTGATCAACACCCGCAAGCATAACCACGAGGTTATCAAGATCATCGGTGGTCGTCCCATTCACCCAGTCTGCGGTTTGCCGGGTGGCATGTCCAAGGCCATCAACGAGGAAGAACGCCAGTTCATCCAGCAGGTTGCCGAGCAGAATATCGAATTTGGCCTTTGGTCACTGGAGTTATTTGACCAGATCGTGCTGCAGAACTCCGGCTATGTAGACCTGATCGTCAGTGATGGCTATACCCAGCAAACCTACTACATGGGTCTGGTTGACGAGAACAATCACGTCAACTTCTATGATGGTAAGGTACGGGTGGTCGACCCGCAGGGTAATGAGTTCGTCAAGTATTCACCCCATGAATACACCGACCATGTCGCCGAGCATGTGGAGCCCTTCAGCTACCTGAAATATCCCTATCTTAAGAATGTTGGCTGGAAGGGCTTTGTGGATGGGATGGACTCCGGCATGTATGCCTGCACACCGCTGAGCCGCCTGAACGCGGCTGATGGTATGGCGACACCCAAAGCACAGGAAGCCTACGAGAAAATGTACCAGACCCTCGGCGGGAAACCCGTTCACCACACGCTGGCTACCCACTGGGCGCGCCTGATCGAGCTCTTGTATGCTGCTGAACGGATGCTGGAACTGGCAACCGACCCGGAGATCACCGATCCGAACGTGCGCACCATCCCGACCGAAACCCCAACGGTTGGCATCGGTATTGTTGAAGCCCCACGCGGCACGCTCACACATCACTACGAAACCGATGAAAACGGCATCATCACCAGGGTAAACCTGATCGTGGGAACAACCAACAACAATGCCCCGATCACCTACAGCATCATGAAAGCTGCCAAAGCTCTGATCCACAACGGGGAAATCAGTGATGGCATTCTCAACATGGTGGAGATGGCTTTCCGCAGCTATGACCCATGCCTCAGTTGTGCAACGCACTCACTGCCGGGCCAGATGCCGCTTGAGGTTATCGTTCGTGACGCGAACGGCAATGTGATAGACCGCCGTTCGCAGTATATAGACTAGGTTGTTATACCGGGACGAGTTTCACTCGTCCCGGTATATTTTTACGTTTATGAAAACGCTTGTGATAGGACTGGGCAACCCGATCCTCACCGACGATGGTGTGGGAATTTACGCTGCCCGCATTGTTGAGCAAATACGACCAGAGACATCCAATCTGGATGTGGTTGAACTGGCTGTTGGCGGCCTGCAGCTTATGGAGGCCATGATCGGATACGAGCAGGTGATCATCCTTGACGCGGTCTGGTCTCCTAACGGAGAACTTGGCAAGATTGTCGAGTTTGACGCCGGCTACCTGTCCGAGACAATGAACTCCGCCAGCGCCCATGATGTCGACCTGCCCATGGCCCTCCGGGTTGGGCGTCGGCTTGGCGCAGACCTGCCCGTGGATACAAACATCCGGATCATCGGCGTTTACGCCAGAACAGTGCTGGACTTTGGCGCCGAGCCAACCCCGCCGGTTGCTGCCGCAATCCCGGGTGTGGTAAATCGCGTAATGGATATACTTGGATATACACCCAGGGTCGATCCTGGTTCCATATCACTTTCTAGCTGTTGGAGGTTGTGATGATCTCTCCTGAAATATTGCGCCGCTTTTCGTTGTTTGCCGGCATAGAGCCGTCCCGGTTTAACGATATAGCGATGGCCAGTGAGGAAATCAGCCTGTCAGAGGGTGAATGGCTCTTTGAAGAAGGTGACCCGGCCAGTTCGCTCTATCTGCTGCTGAATGGACGGGTTGAACTGAAGATCAACCTTGACGAGAAGGGGAAACGCCAGGCCGACCTGCATACCATGACCGGGGGAAGCGTCATTGGATTGTCTTCACTGGTTGATCCTCATATATACACACTGAGTGCACAGGCGCTTTCTCCAGTCAAACTTGCTAAAATCGATGCACATAAAATGATCGAAATGATGGAATCGGACACTGACTTTGGGTACACGATTATGATCGGGTTATCCAAAATCCTGACCGACCGCCTGATCAGCCTGCGCATCCAGTTTGTAAGCCTGGCAGTTGATAAATATTAGTTCTGCTCTTTGCAGCTTCGTTTGTTCTGCAAACAGGCCTCTACCGGGGCCTGTTTTCGATTCTACCGGTTGCACCTCCTGCGGCGGGATGAGTATAATCGCCCATGAGTAACGGGTGTTTCTAAGGAATCTCTGAGTCAGCGAGCGTTTCACCGGTTCAGCATGGATATCACCGACGAAATCAAGAGCCGTCTTGACATTGTTAGCTTTATTAACAATTATGTTCCGTTGAAGAAATCAGGGCGCAATTATAAAGCGCTCTGCCCATTTCACGCGGAAAAAACCCCGTCTTTCGTCGTATTCCCCGAATCGCAGCAGTGGCGCTGCTTTGGCGCCTGTGGTGAAGGGGGCGACATCTTCTCATTTGTCATGAAGCGTGAGGGGTGGGATTTCAGCGATGCCTTGCGCTATCTTGCCGACCTCGCAGGGGTTGAACTCCAGCCGACGACACCGCGCCAGCTTGAAGCTCGCGAACAGGCTGAGCGGTGGCTGTCGATGCTTGCTGAGACAGCCCGTTTTTTTCACCGCCAGCTTTTGGAGGCAAGTTCGGCTCAATATGCCCGCGAGTATATCTCCGCGCGTGGTATCAGCGACCAGACCATAGCGGATTTCGAACTGGGCTATGCGCCGGACAGTTGGGATGCAACTGCCAATATGCTCCTGGGGCTGGGTTACAATCAGGAAGACCTTTCAGCCGGCGGCCTCCTGGTTGAACGGGATGATGGTCGTTCCTATGATCGCTTCCGCGACCGGCTGATGATCCCCATCCGGGATGTGCGCGGGCGTGTCGTTGGATTCGGCGCACGCGGGCTGGCTCCGGACGCAACCCCCAAATACCTGAATTCACCCCAGAGCGATCTGTTTGATAAAAGCCGCCTTTTGTTTGGCCTTGACCGCGCCCGGCGGACCATTCGCGAGACCGAGACGGCAGTCATTGTTGAGGGCTATATGGATGTGTTGCAGGCACATCAGGCCGGCTTTACCAATGTGGTCGCAGAGATGGGTACAGCCCTGACCGAGCAGCAGCTGAAACTGGTGGCGCGCTACGCCAGCCAGTTGATCCTGGCCCTCGACCCGGACACTGCCGGACAAATGGCAACAGACCGGGGTCGCGAGGTCATTGAACGAGTATCAAAGGCTGCAGCGGAGCAGGTCGGTGAAGATGGGGTATGGGATCTTGATACTGCGGAAAAAGAATACCGGGCCAGGCTGACTGCTGAGTTTGATATACATGGGATGCTGCACTATGAAAGTCGGCTGGGATTTGATATCCGGGTCATTACCCTGCCTCAAGGTCAGGACCCTGACGATGTCATCCGTGAAAACCCGGAGATCTGGGCCTGGCTGGTTGAGCAGGCCTTACCCATTGTCGAATATGCCATTCAAAAGGCAATTGAAGGCCAGAATCTGGATGACCCAAAAACAAAAGCCGGGATTGCCGACCATATTGTCCCACTGATCAATAACGTCGCCAACCCGGTTGAGCGCAGCCACTATATGCAGCAGGTAGCCAGGCAGTTGAAAGTATCCGAGCGCGCCCTGTTCCCCGAGTCCGGGCGGTCGGCGCTCAGTTCAAGCCGTGCCTCCCGTCAGCCAGCTCGACAGCCCCACCCGATGCCGGATCAGGGAGCATCTTCCCGCTATGGTGTGCACCCCTCTTATTCACGAGAGGCTTTCTTTATCTCCGCTCTGCTAAAGCATCCTCGCCTGATCTATCAGGTTAACCGGATATTGGCCGAATACCTGTCCTTCTCTCCGCCAGACAGTGTCAATGAGGAGTTGCAATTATCATATAGCGGGCTTGATGCACTGGCTTCACAGGTGTCTCCCGGTGATTTTGCACATCCAGCACATCGCAGTATCTTTGTGGCATGGACAGATGCTATCAGCCAGGATGATCAGGATCCGGTTGAGTATTTATGGCAGACCCTTGATCCAGAGAGCAGCATACTGGTCAAGCAATGGTTCAACGAACCCCTGGGAGGCATACTTCAGGGTGCAAAACTGCCTCCTCAGGATGTTTCGGAACAAAAAGTGTTTGAAGAATCAGTCCATGCGCTGCTCACGCTGCGGGAAAATCGGCTTGCCAGCCTGACACAGGATATTACCTATCTTGTCCAGGACGCAGGTGATAGCGGCGATAATATCACGCTTCAGGCATATCATGCTTTGTTGAGGTGTATTCTGACTGCGCGCCAGGATATTTTACAGGCACTGAAACAGTACGGGCCTGCCAATAAGGCTGCTCGTCTTAAAAACGGTCGACGATATGGAAAACTGCATTGAAGCCCCTGCTATCAGCACCGGCTTAGGTTTGAGCAAGCAGCAAATCGCCCACCAGTTAATCATGTGGATACACAATGAGCCACGATATTGACCAGGAAAACGACGAATTTGATGATGATCTCGACCTGGAAGAGGATGACACACTCGATCTCCAGGAGAATGGGGATATTGATCTGATTGACGATCTACCCGACGATCTTGATATGGATAACGACGACCTGCCAGAAGAAGTCGACCAATCCCATCGTCCAACAGGGCCATCAGACCCCGAATTAGCCAACGACCCGGTCCGAATGTACCTGAAGGAAATTGGCCAGGTACAGTTACTTGATTCCGACCAGGAGATCTGGCTATCCGCCCAGATGAGCGCCAGCAACCGGGCTAATGCCGTATCGCTGAAGCTGCTCCAAGACCACCAGGAGAGCAATTTCCACGAACTCTGGCACACGCTCTACCTGGAAGCTGCTGTCGCCTGGCAGGATGCCCTGGTGATGACCGATGGGTTCGGATACGATCCGCCTGATCTCGCCGAACTGATTGCCGAGGCGCGCCAGCTACGTAAAGAATGGTGGACTCAGCCTGTTTCGTATTTACATCAATACCTTGAACTGCGAGATTGGGGACGGGATGACGAATGGACCCTTCTGGCGCGCAAACTGTTTCAGGTATTTGAGACCCTTTATCTGCTCCCCGCCGACGTTCAGACCCGGGTATCAGGTTATTACAGGGAAAACAAAAATATCCCGCCCGCTAGCGTTTTCAATGACTGGATCAGCAGTATAGATCCTTATGAATTTGAGCGCGTGCTGGCCAGCGCCCAGTTTCAGGCAGAAGAAGCAGCTGCGACCTTGACCCGCGCTAATCTGCGCCTGGTTGTCAGCGTGGCCAAAAAGTATATGGGCCGTGGGATCAGCTTCCTCGATCTCATCCAAGAAGGGAACATTGGCCTGCTCCGGGCTGTTGAGAAGTTTGATCATACAAAAGGCTATAAGTTCAGTACTTACGCTACCTGGTGGATCCGCCAGGCGATCAGCCGGGCTATCGCTGACCAGTCCCGCACCATCCGCATTCCGGTTCACATGGTCGAGACCATCAATAAATTGATGCGCATTCAGCGCCAGATGACCCAGGAACTGGGGCGTGAACCAACTGTCGAGGAATTGGCCATCGCCATGGATATGGTCAGCGGCGAGGATGCGCAGGCCATACAGGAGCAGCGAGATAAAACCGGAAGGCTGGACCCTAACCTGCAGCGCAGGTTGCGACGGGCAACCGCCAAAGTGCGGCGCATCATGCGCATCTCCCAGGACCCGATGTCGCTTGATATGCCGGTAGGGCAGGAGGATTCCAGCCTGCTTGGTGATTTCATTGAGGATGACAAAGTACCTGGCCCGGTTGAAAAGGCCGATCGGCAGTTGCTCAAGGAACAGGTCCGCGAGTTGTTAAGCGGGTTAAGTGACCGCGAGCGTGAAGTGCTTGAGATGCGCTTTGGTCTGAAAGACGGGCAGGATCATACACTGGAAGAGGTTGGGAAACACTTTGGCGTGACCCGCGAGCGCATCCGGCAGATTGAAGCCAAGGCTCTCAGGAAGCTCAGACATCCTACCCGCAGCCGCCAGCTTCGCGATTATTTGAGTTAGAAACAGGAAATAACCAATCCGCATCCCACTCACTGGAGTGGGATGTTTGTTTTCGACCACTAAAGATAAGGCATATTAAGCATCATCAGGTCAATGGAGAGACGCGCATTGGCATTCTGGGCGAGCATCTGAATGGTTTTGCGCACAACCTCCACTGCCCTGCGCGCCGTTTCCGCCGGGACAGCGTAGGTAACCGTCTGGATATCCTGTTTCCGGTCGGCGTTGGTCATCCAGGCCTGGTTGCCTTCTGTCCACAACAACACGTCGCGCCAGAAGCTCAGCCAGCTTTGCAGGATCAGATCCCGGTTTGAGTCGCGGGACATTTTCTCGCTGTATTCAAAACGCGCCGCACGATCTCCCTTGAGTGCTGCCGCAATTCCCTCAAAAATCTCCACGCGAGCGGTCAGCATGGAAGGGTCTGTAACAGCCTGAATCGCCCAGCCCGGCCTGCCATTTGCGAGCCGGGCAATCAGGTTTATGTCATCCGGAGGCAAATCGCATCGGTCAGACAACCCGGCTGCAATGTCCTTTGCCGACACCGGGCGAAGGGGGACGACCTGGCAGCGTGAAACCACTGTTGAAAGCAGGTTTTGCGCCTCGTCGACAGTGAGAAGCAGGCGCGAGGCAGAGGGGGGTTCTTCCAGGGTTTTAAGGAGGGCATCGGCGGCCTGGGGGGTAGCCGACTGCATATCAACGATGAGTGCAACCCGGTAGCGCGCCTCGTAAGGTCGTAGAATGAGCATCTGCTGCAATTCGCGAATAGCTTCAATCTTGTGTGAGCGCCCGTCCGGCCTAAGCACAATCAGGTCAGGATGCGCTTCCCGCCCCATCAGGTCGCACGTACGGCACATCCCACAGGGAGGGCTTTCGGCGTGACAGTTCATCGCCTGAGCAAAGCGGCGAGCAAGCGTCTCCTTTCCCACCTGATCCGGCCCGGTGAAAAGGTAAGCGTGCCCGACGCGCCCCGCAGATAGCTGAGCAGACAGGAAATCAACAACCCACTGATGCCCTATAATCCCCCAGTTATTTTCTAAAGATTCCATGGGGTGTATTGTAGCACAGGATTGTATTGTCAGGGGGAACTCACTGGCAACATTCAGCCCCGGTGACCAATGGGCGGAATCCGTCCGGCGCAGCCCCGTTGCCCTCGATCCACATCTCATGCCACAGCACAAAATTAAGCAGGTACCAGATCAGGTAATCTTGCTGAGAGGCCATGCGCTGAACATAGTCGGCATTTAAAAAACCTCTCTGCTCGGCAAAGTTGCCCAGTTTGTGCCGAATCACCTCGCCCAGCCCGGTTTGCAGCCATTCCTCAACCGGAACGGCAAACCCCTGCTTTGGGCGGTCGATGATTTCATCCGGGATCAACCCTCGGACAGTTTCTTTGAAAAGGTGTTTGGTGGTTTTTCCATGTAGTTTCTCGCGCTCAGGGATACTCATCGCCAGACCTACAAACTCGTGATCCAGATAAGGAACCCGCGCTTCCACGCTGGTCGCCATGGACATTTTGTCCACCCGCATCAGGAGCAGTTCGGGTAAACGCAGGCGCAGGTCAAGATAAGCCATCCAGTTGGCGTAGCCCTGCGCCGCGGGCAGCCCGCGGGTGCGCTGTTCAAAACGCTGCCGGTGCGGGTGGATAACATCCCAGGAAGACAGCCCACTGAGCGAAGCCCGCAAATCAGGATGGAGCAGCCGCAGTTTGCGTGCCTCGCCAAACGCTTCAGCCCCACCCCAGAACAACTCTTCGCCTGCTGCCGCCCGGCGCACATACTCGTATCGGATTGAATCACGGTTCAGGGGAGCTGCATGATAAGCCAGACGACGCAGCGCAGCCGGGAGGCGGGTGTAAGGCTGCCAGATGCCATTGTACAGGCCAAGGATATCCATCCAGTGGGTGTACCCCACGAACAACTCATCCGCGCCCTCTCCCACCTGCACAACCACGGTCCCATTTTCACGTGCCAGTTTAGATACATAGTAAATCGGCACACAGACCGGGTCAGCAATCGGTTCATCCTGGTGATAGATCAGGCTGGGGAGAAAATTCAGCAGGTCATCTTCCCCAATCATGACCTCATGGTGATCGGTGTTGAAATGCTGCGCCACTCTCCGTGCGTATTGAAATTCGTTGTAATGCTCAAACCCCCTGTAGCCAATGCTAAAGGATTGGACAGGCCGGTCCATCTGTTCAGCCATCAGGGCAACGTTGGTGCTTGAATCAATGCCGCCGCTCAGGAACACACCAAACGGCACATCGCTGACCATTCGCAGCCGGATGGACTCGCGCAATTCATCCAGCAGAGATTCTTTGATCTGAGCTGTTGTCCAGCCCTGTATGTCCTGTGCAGAATCGAAAACATCCCAGTATTCTTCAATATGCAGGGAGCCCTGGTCATTCAGAACGGCAAAATGCCCTGGCGGGAGTTTATAAACCCCTCTAAATAAAGTCCTTGGAGCAGGGGAGGTCAGGAACGAGAGAAAATGATAAAAAGCTTCTTCGTCCACTTCGCGTTTGACCGAAGAGTGGAGCAGGATCGCCTTAATTTCTGAGGCGAAGATAAACTGTCCCCCGGCAAAGGTGTAGTAAAGCGGTTTGATGCCAATCCTGTCGCGCGCCAGAAAAAGCTGGCGCTTGTTTTCGTCCCAGATCGCAATGGCAAACATCCCGCGCAGCCTGTGCAGGGCCTCCGGGCCATACCGCTGGTATAAGTTGACAATTACCTCAGTGTCTGAGCGGCTGCGAAATATCACCCCGGTGTCTTGCAGGGCAGAGCGATGATCGGCATAGTTGTAGACCTCGCCGTTATAGGCAATCCACATTGACCCATCCGGGGTGGACATCGGTTGGTGCCCTGCCTCAGAGAGGTCGATGATCGACAGGCGGCGGTTGGTAAGCCCGGCACGCTGATCCGGGGAAAGATAGATACCGCTGTCATCCGGGCCACGGTGGGCCAGGATCCCCGACATATGTTGAACAAGTCCCCTGTCTACCGGGGGCGCATCGCCTAAGCTGACAACTCCCGCAATGCCACACATCTCAGAACCCATCCTGTTTGAGCGCCGGAACTGCTAACCGTCGATAAGCCGCTTCCCAAAGATCTGTCACTGAATCCCAGTTATAATGAGCCCTTACAAATGCCTGACCGCGCAGTGCCCGCTCGTGGCTTACCTCTCGATTTGTAACTGCCTGCGTCAGGGCTTGAACAAGCGCCTGCACATTGCCAAATGGCACCACGTCCCCGATGCCTGAGTCTATAAGCCGTTTTGAAAGCCCGCAGCGATCAGTTGTGATAACCGGCGTGGCGTTGAGCAGTGATTCAAGTAATGTGATCCCCAGTATCTCATAGCGAGAAGGAAGAACGATCACATTTGATGCCCTATAGACTGCCGCCTTTTCTGCCTCCCCCTGAACATAGCCGGTAAACCGGACATGCCGTTCAATCCCTAATCGCTGGCACTGTGCCTTGAGGTCCTGCTCAACCCCATCGTCAGGACCGGCGATGAGCAGGATTGCATGACAGGCAGGAATCAGCTCTGCAAAAGCATCGATCAGGAAATCAATCCCTTTGATTTTATTCAATCTCCCCAGATAACCGATAACAGGTATGCCCTCTGGAATACCGTGCTTCTTTTTGAACGCGTCAACTACAACCCGCTCTTTGATTACGTCAACATCTATTCCATTAGGGAAAATCTTGATCCGTTCTTTTTCAACACCTTGCTCGGTGAACTGGCGGCTTTCCATTTCAGTAATTGCGTGGCACATCGCGGCATGATTGAGCAGCCAGTTCCCATACAGTCGGTCATAAACTCGCTTGTAGGTAGTACGGCCCAGTTCGACGGGAAGGCTACCATGTGGCGAGAGGATAAAAGGCTTCCCCGAAGCCCTCAACACAGGAACTGCGGCAGCGTTCAGCACACTGCGAAACTCGTGCAAATGGACGACATCAAATTGTGTAATCATCTGTCTCAGCTTGCGTTGATAACCTGGCGGCAGAAAAAACCGCCGCCAGGCAAGATAATTACTGATATTCCGTACTCGCCGTACCGCGACCCCATCCACATCGTGCAGACCGGCTTCCGCCCGCCGCCCAGAATCCAGTGCATCGGTGGTCAGCACCTCAACAATATGCCCGCGCCTGACCAGCCGGACAGCAACCTCGCAAGCAACCCGCACTGGCCCACCGTAGGCCCATGCCGGGCTGTAGTAGGGCGTGACAGACAGGATATGCAGGGGGGAATCGTCAGCCATCAGAACTGCCCTGCTTAAAGTCATCGGCAACCTGTCTGAGAAGTCCCTCAAACTCCACGGTAATGGTTTCCCAGTCACAATGCATTTCGACAAACTGCCGCGCCTTTTTGCCCGGCTCCCCGGCATCTGGCAAGATAGACATTGCTGTTTCGACCTGCTTCTCTGCCGGGGCATAGATCACGCCGTTGTTTTCCCCGATATCCCGCAATATGCCGGGCAGGGGTGAAGCGATCACGGGTTTTCCGGCAGCCATGTACTCATAGAGCTTGATCGGGACAATATGCTCGGTCGCCGGGCACGTGTGAAAGGGCAGCAGCAGTACATCTGCCGCGCTCAGAAACTCGGGGATCCGGTCATAGTCCACCCTGCCGGTCAGGATCAGCCGATCCCCAAGACGTGCATCGCGCAGGTGAACAAGTGTCTGATAATCATCCCCATCGCCTACCACCAGCAGGCGCAGGTTTGCGGGGGCATTCTCCAACGCCTCACAAATTTCACGCACGCCTGAAAACCGGTAAAGCCAGCCCATAAAGAACAGGATTATCTCGCCCGGCAGAATACCAAGCTCAGAGCGCACTTTTGCTCGACCAGGATCGTTATCGGGCACAGGATGGAACCGAGCCAGATCGACACCCGTCCGCAACACATACGCCCGTTCTGGCGCCGCACCCATGCAGATCGCGTAATCGCGCAGGTGCGCGTTAATCAGCAGAACAGCATTCGCCTTCCGGAAAATCCGCTTTTCAACCTGTTTCGCAACGGGCTGCAACAACACAGAAGGGACGATCGCATGCAGCGCATCGATCACATGGAAAACAAATGGAATGTGATGCTTACGGGCCAGTCTGAGCGCCGGAATGCCGGTGCTCAGTGCGTAAGAGACAATCACATCGGGTTTGTCAGCAGCTATCAGCCGGGCCAGGGCTGCGTGATGCGCAAGAACGGAAGAAGGTCGCGCCAGAAGGTTGAGGCTGGTGGTGCCGGGCGTTACCAGCCTGATCTCGGCTCCCGGACAGATTCGTGCCGCATTGTCGTGTTCCTGCCGGGATGCAAACAATGGCTCACGGGGCCAGTGTGGTCGCAGGATCGGGTAGTCCAGCACGGTTATCACGTGCCCGCGCAAGGAAAGACGCTCAAACAGGTGGTGCTGCTGGTGCGGCCCGCGTTTCAGCCAGTCGGTTTCCTGCACGACAACGATCTTCACCAGTCAGCGCCTTTCCTAAAGGGACGATTCTTCATAAGCCTTAATTTCCTCCGGCGCAGGAACAGTGGTTCGCAAAATGCGCATGATATGCACCCCGTTCACCTCGCAGACCGGCTCAAAGACCAGCGGAGCATAAGCCAGATTGTAAAATTCACTGTCCTGCCAGCCCAGGCGCCCATCTCCGTAGATCGCCCGATATGATGAGCTGTAAATGATGTAATCGTATCCCTCCAGTTCGACAAGATAATACGGATACCCGACTTTTGTATTGTAGTCTGCCAGGTAATACCGGAGACGCTCATCGAGCAGATAAAGGCGGACTTCTCCAGGATTAAAGTTATCACGCACATAGCGCACAAGCCTGATCAGGGTCTCATTAACATGCTCCGCCCGCTCCTCGGTTGTCGCCGTCAGGTGAGTCGCTGCCCAGTATAATCCTCCCAGTCGGTCAGCGGCTCCCCAGGCCAGCAGTCCGGCCAAGCCCAGCGCACTCGCAGATTGCCAGATCCACCCCGGTATAGTAACACGGCTTTTGAGCCACCCCAGAGCCCACAGGAGCGG
>JAFGNO010000061.1 GCA_016926985.1 Anaerolineae bacterium | reverse complement strand
CAGTCGGGACGGATGGGAAGTGCGATACATATCCAGCTTATCACACTTCCCATCCTTAAGACCGCGCCATCGACGCGATATAGTGACTTGCTGCAATGGCGCCAGATAAAATAGGTGACTATATTTAAGCTGGTATTATATCGCACGCTTTAGAAAGTGGAACTTCTTCTGTTGGCCGCTCCCGCCTATTTGGGGATTTTTTATGGACCGCACTGAGAAACGCCGCTTAAAATGGCGGGTAAATTTTAAAAATATGGTTTCTCGGGCATTTCTATCAGGGTGCCATGCAAAATCGCCCAGAATCACCAGAATCGCTCAGTCATGATCACGCGCCTGTTCCGTATCGCAGAATCCGTCGGCTCGTTTTTCCTGGCCGCGCTTAACGAGATGTTTACATGGATAGATTCTGCTGTGACTGCAATGGCAACTCAAAAGCGCTCCTTTTTGGCGGGCGCCCATTGGCGCCGGAACAGTGCCAGGGATGGGGCTCCAACAGCAGCAGCATTCATTATGTTGGTGTGCGTCACAGCTCTGGTTATGTGGGCGGGCAATCAATCGCGCAATACGGTCATACCGGCGATTTACACCACCATATATACAGAAGGCGGCTCTCGGCCTGCTAATGATGGTATTCTCAACAGCGCGCCTGAAAACAATCCCCCTGTTGCAACAACGGGCAATTTCGGTGTCTTTGTCCTGGCTATGTATGCCGGCGACCAACTGGACTTGTTCGCTATCCCCCGCCAAGCCGACTCCCCAATCCGGCTCACCAGCCACCGGGCAGATGACAAAGAGCCCGCCTTCAGCCCAGACGGGCAGCGAATCGCTTTTGCCTCTCGCCGGGATGGCAACTGGGAATTGTATGTTTTATCACTGCTCAGTGGCGAACTCTCCCAGCTGACTTACAACCTGGCCTATGAAGGAAATCCGGAATGGAGTCCTGACGGGCAGTGGCTGGTTTACGAAGCATATTACAATGGGAATCTGGACATTTGCATTATCAAAGCTGATGGCACAGACGGCCCTTATGTCCTCACCACCAATGAGGGCATGGACGCCTCTCCCACCTGGTGGGCCAATGCCGGACGCGGGGATATTATCTATGTGTCGCAGCGCGGGCGGTCGCAGGACATCTATGCACTTCCTTTAGATGATCCTGATGACATGCGCGCATTAAACCTTACCAACACCCCGGAGCTTGCCGAGAGAGATCCTCTTGCATCTCCATCAGGTGATATCCTTTTCTATGCCAGAATGGATGGCGAGCCCGTCATCTTTGTCGCAGAACGAGAGGGAGACAGTTGGGCAGCGCCGCACCCCCTGGCCCGCGGCGCCACTGCCGTCTGGACAAATACCGACCAGATTGCCATTCTCGCTCCACATGCGACGGGGACAATGCTTGAGTTGCTGTCAGGCAGCCGATACGAGTTGCCATCCCGGATCGTCAATTTGCCCGCACTGGCACAACATCTCGATTGGATGGACGAGCCTTTCCCCGACCCGCTTCCTCAACCGCTCGCTCTCAACGCTAACACACCTATTGAAGATGCATTCACCGAATATGTTATCGCCGATGACAGCACTTCTCCTCCCTACAAATTGGTTAACCTATCTCAACTGGGCGTAACGGCTGATTTGCCCTATTTATCTGAGCGGGTTGATGACTCTTTCTCTGCACTGAGACGCACCGTAGAAGCCGGGGCCGGGTGGGATTTCCTGGGCGTGCTGGATTCTATGCTGTGGAACCTCGATTATCAGGTTTCACCAGGCCAGTCATCATCGAACTGGCATATGGCGGGACGCGCCTTTGATATCATGCAGAACTATGCACTCCTAGAGCCCCCACTGATCGAACTGGCGCCAGTTCTGGACGGTCCGGTTCTTCGCTGGCACTTATATGTGCGCTGCGCTGTGCAGGATGGTTCTTTAGGAGAGCCCCTTCATGTCTTGCCCTGGGATTTCTCCGCAAGGGCAAGCGGGGATCCGCTGGCTTATGACCAGGGAGGCCAATACCGGGATGACATCCCGGTGGGTTATTATATTAACTTCACTGAGCTGGCCAGTCTTTATGGCTGGGAACCATCTCCCGCCGATCACACCTGGCGCCATAACTGGTATGGCACTCTGTTCTGGCAATATGAAAAACGCGATGGGCTGAACTGGCAGTCAGCCATGTTGGAACTCTATACGTCAGATGAGCTAACCGGTCTTTTCAGTACAGTGAGCGATCAATGACAATACGATCCGCCACCCCTCTGCTGGCGACGGCCTTACTGATTGGGGCAGCACTGGCAACATCTGCGCCAGCGCTAGCGCCTCCTGGCCTGCTTTATATAGATGCAGCGCCCTCTCTCAGTGTAGCTCCTGATATCATAGACTCTATCATCCAGTTCAGTGGGGAACTCCCGCAAACTAGAGGGCAACAACCGGAAACATCTCCATCTTCTGACCCTGCACTGCCCGTCCCGCCTATAACTGGCTCTTCAGATCGGCAGGCGGCCCCCGGCTTGCCAGTTCAGGTTCCCGGAATTGCTACTACCCAATGGTCGCCACCGCCCCTCCCCGTACCACTTGCCCAGCAGCCAGGCGATCATTTCTGGTTTATTCGCCCAATGACCTCCAACTACATCAATGAGGGACTGTCCTGGTACCAGTATGGGGTGGACGGCGAAGACAACGATTTCTATATCCATCTTGGAATCGACCTGGCCAACCCTGATGGAACCCCGGTCCACGCTGTTGGGAATGGCACCGTTATATGGGCTGATGAGGGGCACCACAACCAATATGAAAGTGTCAACGCCTATGGCAATACTGTGGTGATAGCACATACTTATGGTTATCAGGGCCATCCCCTTTACACGCTATATGCCCACCTGTCCTCCCTGCTTGTTGAGGTAGAACAACAGGTGGAAGAGGGAGATATAATTGGGCTCAGTGGATCAACCGGCAAAGTGACTGGTCCCCACCTCCACTTCGAGGTACGCTTGGGGCTTAACTCTTATTACCGGGTGCGCAACCCGGACTTATGGATTGCACCTTACTCAGGCTGTGGCGTGATTGCCGGACGGGCTGCTTATCCGGGGGACAGCCCGGCTAACGATGCTTCCATCACCATCACCAGCCTGTCCACAGGGGAAGTATTCTATCGCACTACCACCTATGCCGGGCCGGGGGTGAATCCCGACGATTACTGGCACGAGAACTTTGTCATCCCCAACGTTCCCGTGGGAGCCTATACAGTCGAGGCTGTCCTCGATTATGCATACTGGCATGGCAGCATCATGGTGCTAGAAGGTATGGTAAACTGGGTGGAACTTACCTTTGGGAGATAGCCGTGTTGCTCTTTGGTAACGAGGAGCAGTGTGGCATATAACGGGAAGGCCGATCTATACTGAGACCACACCGTTATGGTAAGGTCAAGTTCGGATAATTAATGTGAATGATGGTTAAGTCTGTTCCAACGTTTGATGAACTGGTCCGTCCCCTCAGCAGCCTGCCTATTCACGAACGGGCCATTCTGAAGCATGCCTATGATTTTGCGCTGGAAGCACATGCCGGTCAGAAGCGCGCATCGGGCGAGGCCTACGTTATCCACTGTATTGAGGTCGCGCGTATCCTGATCGAATTGGAACTGGATACAGCTGTCGTTGCCGCCGGGCTGCTTCATGATATTGTGGAAGACACACCAATCTCCCTCGACGATCTGCAAAACGAGTTCGGGGAAGAGATCGCAATGCTGGTGAGCGGCGTAACCAAGCTTGACCAGATTACCGATGCCACTAACGCATCGTCCGATCACCAGTATGCTAACCGGGAAGCGGAGTTTCTGCGCAAAACCCTGCTGGCCATGAACGACGACATCCGGGTTATTCTTGTCAAGCTTGCTGATCGCCTCCACAATATGCGAACCCTTGGCCACCTTCCCCACGACAGACAGATTCGGATGGCCCGTGAAACTATGGAGATCTTTGCACCGCTTGCCAGCCGGCTGGGAATCTGGCAGCTCAAGTGGGAGCTTGAGGATCTTGCCTTCCGGTACCTTGAACCAGACCGATACCGGCTGATAGCGCGGCTGGTTGATGAGCGGCGCGCCGATCGGGATTTCTATGTGGCACAGATCGTTGATACTGTTACCGATATCCTGGCACAGCATGGCATTCAGGCCGAGGTAAGTGGTCGCTCAAAACACATCTACAGCATCTGGCAGAAGATGGAAAACAAGCGCTTGCCGATTGAACAGATATTTGATGTTCGGGCCATCCGGGTGATCACAACCGATATCTTCATGTGCTATCAGGCGCTGGCAGTTATTCACCAGACCTGGCGTCCTATTGCAGGAGCCTTTGATGATTATATTGCTGCGCCAAAGGATAATTTCTACCAGTCACTACACACGGCAGTCCTCCTGCCAGATGGCAAAACGCTCGAGGTCCAGATACGAACCCCTGATATGCACACTCATGCCGAATATGGGGTTGCTGCACACTGGCGCTATAAAGGATCGTCTGAGCAGCCCGACGAAGCGTTTGAGCAGCGAATCAAACACCTGCGCGAGTTGATGGAAGTCGGGCGCAATGTAGATGACGCTGTCGAATTTCTCGATGCGATGCGCACCGATGTCTTTCAAGATCGCGTTTATGCCTTCACACCGCGAGGCGATATTGTTGATCTCCCGATAGGCTCAACGCCGATCGATTTTGCCTACCATATTCATACTGATATTGGGCACCGCTGCCGCGGGGCCAAGGTCTATGGCAGGCTTGTGCCGCTTCATTACACCCTGCAGGTTGGCGATCGGGTCGAGATACTGACGGCAAAACGAGGGGGCCCCAGCCGTGACTGGTTAAACTCCGGCCTCGGCTACGTCAAAACCAAGCGGGCCGCCGCGAAAATTCGCCAGTGGTTCCGCAGGCTGGACCGCGACAAAATGATCCTCCTGGGACGCGAGGTGCTGGAACGGGAGCTTAAGCGGCTTGGGGTAGAAAAGATGTCGCATGATCGCGTTGCGGAACTGATGGGCTACGACCGAACAGATGAATTCCTTGCCCAGCTTGGCTTCAGCGATATAACGCCCCAGCAGGTAGCCACCAGGATACTTGAGATGGAGCGCACCTCCGAGCAGGAGGACGTCCTGCAAACACTCGCTCGCCCGCTGCCAGAAACGACCCGCCCGCGGGATGAGGTGCGTATTCAGGGGGCGGGCGGCCTGATGACCTCGCTGGCTCGCTGCTGCAACCCGGCGCAAGGGGATGATATCATTGGCTATATTACCCGCGGGCGTGGTGTGACTATCCACAGGACGGATTGCCATAACATTCACCACCTGAATCCTGAGCGCCTGATTGCCGTTGAATGGGGAAGCGCCCGTGAGGAGACCCGGTACCATGTTCCGGTAACGATTGAAGCGTATGACCGGGAGGGTCTCACGCGGGATATCGCGACGGTGATCGCAGATGCCCGGATCAATATGCGTGAGGTGAATATCAGCACCAAAAACCATATTGCGTACTGCCATGTGATAATGGAAGTCGAGAGTGCAGCACAGCTTGCAGATATCCTGTCACGCATCGCGCGGCTTCCCAACGTAATGGATGTCAGGCGTATTACCCACTAGACTCTGTCACGACAGGAACGTTGTGAGGTGAGTCACTAAGCCGTCAAGGAAAGGATATTCCATGAAGCTCGAGGGGAAAGGCTTTTATATATGGAAGATTCACATGTGTGAGGGCGGCAATGTCGCGCAGATTGTCAAGCGCGCACGAGATGCCAACCTGAGCCATGTGCTTATAAAAATCGCCGACGGGGCTCGCGCCTACAACGTTGACCTAGCCACTCCACTGGTTGAGGCGCTCAAGGGTGCCGGGATACAGGCGTGGGGATGGCAGTTTGTTTACGGGAATGAACCCTTCGGAGAAGCAGATATTGCCATCCATCGAATAAACACGCTGGGGCTGGACGGCTTTATTGTAAATGCAGAGGTGGCTTACAAGAACAAACATGCCCAGGCCAGCGCATACATGGAACGACTTCGCCTGAATGTCCCGGACCTTCACATCGGATTGAGTTCTTTCCGTTATCCACAATATCACCGCGAATTGCCCTGGACAGAATTTCTGAGTCGTTGCGACACCAATTTTCCCCAGGTTTACTGGATGCAGGCGCATAATCCAGCCCAGCAGACCGACCAGAGCATTGCCCAATTCCAAAATATCTTCCCGGTCAGGCCAATTGTTCCTACTGGCGCAGCCTTTGCGGAGTGGGGATGGCGTCCTACCCCGGCTGAAGTGCGCGCATTCCTGTCCCATGCAAAAACCATTGGCATGTCTGCGGCTAACTTCTGGAGCTGGGACTATGCAGGAAGCATGGAGGGCGCGGATCTATGGGATGCGGTTGCTGATTTTGATTGGCCTGTTCAAAATCCCCCAAGGGATATCGCGGAAATCCTGTTTGATGCCATGTCGGGTGGATTGCTTGACCCCATCAGCGCACTGTACCAGCCAAATGCCATTCTTGTGACCTCCCGGCACACTTACCAGGGTTTGGCAGGCATCCGCGCACACTATACCAACCTGTTCCAGCAGGTCAGGGGCGCAAAGTATAAGATGGAAATCCGCGTATTACAGGACAATCTCAGGCAGATATCCTGGGATGCGCTGGAGGCAGTCAATGGCAAAGCTGTACAGAATGCTCAGGACACCATCGGGCTGAGGCAGGGATTAATACAATATCACAGCAGGGTATACGACGTCACATAAGTGATTGGGCCAGCCCCGTCAATTCATGATCGTGCTTCTGCGATCCCATCCCGGATCGCGGCTATGATTTCCCCTTCAACTGCCAGCTTTGCCTGGCGAACGGCATTTTTGATCGCGACATCATTGGAGCGACCATGCCCAATGATCACAACACCATCGACGCCTAGCAGGGGTGCGCCGCCAATTTCAAACGGGTCGACCCGCTTAGAGGCCCGGCTAAAAGCCGGTTTAGTCAGCAGCCCCCCAATGCTGCTGACAATGCCGCTGGTGATCTCTTCTTTCAGCAAGCCACTCACCAGGCTGGCGGCGGCCTCAACGGATTTGATGAAGATATTGCCTGTGAAGCCGTCGTGGATAACGATGTCTGTCTCCCCACGAAGCGCTTCTTTTGGTTCGACGTTTCCGATGTAGTTAATACCCGTCAGTTTCCCCATCAATGGTATTGTGTCTTTGATAAGCTGGTTCCCCTTCCCTTCCTCCTCTCCATTGCTCAGCAGCGCTACGCGCGGCAACTCGATCCCCATAACACGCCGGACATACAGGTGGGCCATAATAGCGAACTGGGCGAGAAATTCAGGCTTGCAGTCAGCATTTGCTCCAATATCGGCAGCAACAACACTCCCTGCCAGATGGGGGACAATGGCAGTGAGGGCCGGGCGCTTCACACCGCGAATCCGTTTTAGTGTGTACAGAGTGGCAATGGCCAAGACGGCACCGGTATTCCCAGCCGTTGCAAAGGCATCTGCCTCCCCGGTCTGAACCAGCCTCATCCCCACATGCATTGATGAATCTGGCTTGTCTTTGGCGCTTTCGGTGGGCTTATCAGTCATTCCGATTGACTGGCTGGCATGGACCACGTCAATGCGCAATCCATGTGTATTGTGCTTCTCCAATTCCTGTTTAATGGCAGCTTCGTCGCCTACCAGGACGATCCCGATATCCCATTCTCTGGCAGCCATCACCGCGCCGGCCACATCAGGGCCCGGGTAATTGTCACTTCCCATCGCATCAACTACGATTCGCATCTTATCTCTCCTCTATGGCGTCGACATTGTTTCGCAGATCAGGGCAACTGGGACCAGCCTGGCGCCGACTAGTTGACCGAAAACAGCGTGCCGGGAGGTTCGGCAGGAGCCTGCCGAACCCGCATATAATTCAGAAGCATTAACTCACGGCGCATCAGGCTATCTTCATATTCCAGCATCTCATGCACCCCGGGCATTTCCAGGATCTGCTGCTTGTCTTCCAGCGGCAGGGGAACCATCACCGCCGTGAAGATTGCCAGCGCACGACCTTCTTCGGGAATATCAGAGATTTCAAGATCGGTTTCCATTGCCCGCACCAGGGTGTCCAGGTAGGTTCTCACACGGGGAATGATCCGCTTGATGATAGCCCGGGTTGTCCGGGTTTCGGTATCACGCACGGGATAATCCTGAACAAGCCCGATCAGATAGGGTGATTCCTGCTTGATATGCGCAATCCGAAAGCGCATATTTCCTACCACTTCAATCAGCATGCGATCGGGCGAGATTTGCTCGCTTCGGGTGATCCGCGCCTCAGTCCCAACACTGTAAGGAGCTGCCCCCCCAACTTCCAGGCCCTCCCTGATGAGTACCACGCCAAAGGGACGTTTGAGCTGCAAGCAGCGGCCAATCATCAGCCTGTAACGCGGTTCAAAAATGTGTAACGGCAGGGTCATGCCTGGAAACAGAACCGTGTTCAGTGGAAAAAGTGGCAATTCGCGCAGATCTGTCATCAAACCTGTTTGAAACTCGTCTTTCACATGGTATAATGCTGCCCATGCCCCGGTGGCGGAATTGGCATACGCAGTAGGTTGAGGGCCTATGCCCTATGGGCGTGGAGGTTCGAGTCCTCTCCGGGGCACTTCATTAACGTCGATGAATCATCGACGTTCTTTTGTTTCTCAGTGCATTGTTGGCGCTTCTGCCTGGAGCATGGCGCTTAACCTCGCAACGAGGCCAATCAGGTCGGCAGTATACGTGACAACGTAATCCTGGGCCATCTGATTGGCCAGATCGATTCGACCCGCCAGGATCAAAGGCCGGACATGTGGTCGAAAATCCCGCATGGTCACAATCAACCGCCCATCATCATCTGACATAACGCCCCATGCCAGCGCCTTGGTGTTACCATCATCTTTGGCGGTCATAAACCGTTTGAGCGATGATCCCCTGGATACCCTGCCTACATTTGAGTAAACCTCGTCGCCCCTGATTACCTCGTTCAGCGCGGGAAACTTTTCGGGAATTTCCTTCAACAGCATCTGTAGCCAGGGAGGAAGACCCACCAGCAGGTTCATGATCGCTACGTTGATGCTATCGCCTCGCACAGCAACTGATTTGTTTGCATCCAGAATATAGCTGAAGGCGCGCAGGTTGCCTACCAGCAATGTCCGCTTGAGCGCAAACAACTGAAAAGCATCAAGACCTTCCGGGGTATTGGGTGGATCGTGTTTGCGATAGTCCTGATAGGCATCCCAGGTATCGTCCCATATCCAGACCAGATTGTCGGCGAGGTTGCGGAAAGTGATAGGAAACAGGCGTTCTCCAGGCTCTGTCGGCGAAGCGTCCACCGGGATTAAAAGGGCAGGGTTGGTAACCCGCCCCCGCTGCAAGGAGTGTAAGATCGCCTTTACAGCTTTCCTGTGGATGCCCGGATGGGCCTTGGCCCCGAATTCGTCGATGGCTTTCTGAACAGATGCCGAGGGCTTATAATGCACCGCGTGGAAAATCCGGGTGATGACTAGCAGGTCGTTTACAGTCAGGCGGGTGCCTGTTTGCAGCAGACGCTTGCGCAGTGCAAATATATTTGAAATATCCCAGATAATTGTTTCCGCGGAAATCTCAGGAGGCTGCCGAAGTTTCCGGGCGATTCCCACGAATTTGCCATTTGAGGGAAGCTCAAGGCCGATCAACGGGGGGGCCTCAAGAGGCGCAAGCGTGATTGATCGCTGGCACCACATAACTGCCGCATTGGTCAGTACCTCTGCCATGGCCAGGGACCAAGCGCCGTCAAAAAAAGCATGAGACTGATCGAAGATGAAGCTGCTCTCCGTTCGGATCAGGGTCAGGGCATGATCCCCTACACCACGCTGTGCCCGCCGGAGTTCTGCCAGCGAACTGTCACGAGAGCGTTCATCCCAGTTAATAATAACAGGCGCGCGGGCCAGCTGTTCCAGCGAACACTGCGTCATTTTGGGGAGCATTCTTCTGAGTCTGCGCTGTACTACACGGGGGGTTTCGGCAAGCAAGACATCAACCGCTTCATGATCCTCCCCGCCGGCCGCAGTGGTCGACTGCTCCAGGATTGACCTGAGCTGCCATTTAATCCGCGAAGCCGGGGCCATATCAAGGTAACCAACCAGCCCTGCATCCCGAGAGCGATAAAACTGGCTGTCTTTCAGGATCAGTTTTTCCCCATCTGGGGAGAGAGGGCTACCATCTTCATCAAATTGGAGTGGCCATTGCTGCCCGGAGTAGTCATAGACCACGGGATGGTTGTTTTCGTCGTGATCGACAACGTGGACAAGATAATAACGTCCGCCAATGACAAGGCCGATGCAGGCATCCCACAGCCGTACCGGTTTCTTGATGTCCCTGAAACGCAACGATTCCGTTGTTGCCAGAAGTGACATTTGCTTCTGGTAGGCTTCGCGTTTCGAAACAGCCAGATTCTGGTGCTGGCGTCGCACCCAGGCGCTGGTTTCCGGAGGGAGCCCTTCGAGAAGGGGAAGAACAAAATCCTCAAAGATGGCGCGGCGGACATCGGCATAGGTACCATTGAGGGGAGCGTCATAAGGCCGGGCTACCTCCCACTTGCGCTGGAGGCGGTAGAATTCTGGCTCATATTCCTGATCGGTGCCGGCAATTGCGTCGTTGATCAATCGCAGCAGCGTCCACTCATCCCAAACAGTTCCCATCAAATCTTCATAGTTCCACAAAAACTGGATGACAGCCATCACCCACGCGGTCAGGTCATCCAGCGGCGTAGCCTGTTCGGGATGGCTTTCTTGATAGCCGGTGGTCTCGTTAGTAAAGTGCCCCAGGTCTTCTCGAAGCCCGGTTTGAAGATACCACTGCCAGGCACCCGCAGGATGGCGGCGTGCCTTTCCAGTCAGGCGCGTACGCAGACGCTGGAATAGTTCGAGAATAAGTGCAGTGGTGCCGATCAGAAGGAGAAACAGGGCGCGATCCGCCAGATCGCTCAAGTGAAACTCTCTCTGCTTTGGCGCTTTCCGGGATTTAACGCGCCGGGCACCAAGCAGGGTTAACCCACTGCGAATCAGCCCCCGGTAGGTGTTGGAAGCGTAGTAGGATTCGAGTGGTTCCGACTCAGAGGCCATACCTAGAAACCATGGGTCAACTTTACTGAATTAATAAGCTATTACAATCGTAGCATTACCTTCAGTTCAGTGCCAGTGTCTTTCTTTTACCCGCTTTTCTCTATATACCCCGGACGGGTTATTCCCAGGCCATGCGATCGGCGGTGATATCAGAATAAATGAGTGCCAGGGTGAGCTTGGACGGCGCAGACTATCGGCGGGCACCATAACTCAGGACTCTCATCATGGCCCGTCACATCCCGGCGCGGCTGCGCAAATAGTAAAAAACGGGGGTTTATCCCCCGTTTTCGTTAGTTTCTCTCAAAGTTATCAAGGTAAATCAGGTATGTTATTCAGCCAGATGGAACTGACTTCCACTCCCAGCTCCGCACGCCAGATGGTTATCTGTTCCTGAAAAGCCGCATCCCGCAGGGATTCGATCTCTGCTTCAGACAAGGGAGCCGCGTCATTACGTTCATAGAGCTTGATCAGGTGATACCCGAAATCCGTGAGCACGGGATTGCTGATCTCGCCGGGCAAAAGGCTGAAAGCCGCCTCCTCAAACTCCGCAACCATCCGGCCCGTTCCAAACCAGCCCAGATCCCCCCCCTTATACGCGTTGGAGGTGTCCTCAGACAGCTCGGCAGCCAGCAGCTCGAACTCCTCACCCGCCTCGAGACGCGCCTGAACTGCCAGTATGGCAGCCAGTGCAGCCTCCTGCGCTTCTTGCTCTGCAAGGGCGACAGCCTCTTCATCGAGATCGGTGGTGTCAATTTCCTCGATGCGAATCAGGATATGGGCGGCGTGAACCAGCGCTTCGGTTTCATCAACCACAAAATTCAGATAATCGGCAAGGCGCTGGGTAAGCATCGACATCCGGACCTGCTCGTAGATCAGCCTTTCAACCCTGGCAGTGGAGAGGCCGGTAACGTCGGCCACCGATTTCACGTACTCGTCAAAATTGGTTTCGTATTGTGCCTGCGTCAGGGGTTCCGGGGTTGCTGTTGGCGCCAGGGTTGGCGTAGGAGTAGGTTCCTCAGATGGGGTTGGGGTAGGCGTGAGAGATGGCGTTGGCGTTATGCCTGGCTCGAGCGTAGGGGTTGGGATAGGCGTCCGGGTATAAACAAAGGTGGGGGTGAGTGATGGCTCTGCGGTTGCGGGCAGCCCAGTTGGCGTCGGTTCGGTGTCGCCCGAATCATACCCAAAAGCCAGTTCGATCTCTTCCTGCACCTCGTCATCGCTTACTTCCACCCCCAGTTCAGCAGCCTTAAGCTGGATAATCTCGTTTGAAATCATCACATCCAGTGTTGACTGGGCAAACTGCGAGACGGAGGCGTCGTCCAATCCCAGTTCTTCAGGGGGAGTACCACCTGTAATCCGGGTATATTCAAACTTCATGTAGTCCTGAAATTCGGTGAGGGTGATTTTTTCGTCGCCTACCCAGGCAATAGCCTGTCCGGGTTTGATCACGAGGTCATTCAGTATTGCAAACCCAATCAGCCCTATGACGACAACCAGAACAACACCGGTGCCAATCAACACCGTGCGCTGAATTCGCGCCTCCCGGCGGGCGCGAGAAATCTGTTTGCGGGTAAGCCCTTTTGGTTGTTTTTTGCGCTTGCTCATGAGCTGGGATTACTCCTTATAAAAGGGAATAAATACAGGGCATAGACTCGTGTCTACGCCCTGTCGACCAATCAGGAATCGGCTAGTCTAAGGTGTGTTTACCGGAGAACGGCAGCAAGGCAACGTGCCTTGCCCGTTTGACCGCGTTAGCAACGGCCCGCTGGTGCTTGGCGCAGGCGCCGGTCTGACGGCGGGGAAGGATTTTCCCCCGGTTGCTTACATAGCGGTTCAGCGTATCAATGTCTTTGTAATCAATTGATTCGACCCGGTCCACACAGAAATTGCAGATTTTTACCCGGCGGTATCTTCGTCCACGGGGTGCCGCACCGCGAGAGCGCCCCCTGGAGGAACGGGAATCCGGGGATCCTTCCTGATCGTCGTCTTCCAGATCATCATCATTTTCGAGATCGTCAATTAAATTATTCTCAGTCACAATTTCCTCCATTAGCAAGGCACTTAAAATGCCACATCTTCGTCATCTTCAGAGGGATCCGGCTCATCGTTCGAGGACATCAGGGGCTGCGAGCGGCGATCCCCCAGCACAATCATTTCATTGGCAACAAGCTCAGTGCGGTAATGTTTTTTACCTTCTTCGTCCTCCCAACCGCGCGTCTGCAAGCGTCCTTCAACATAGACCTGCTGACCTTTGCTGAGATACTGGTTG
>JAFGNO010000060.1 GCA_016926985.1 Anaerolineae bacterium | reverse complement strand
TCATTCAGAACAGCCGCGTCTGGCGTGAATTCGTCCGGGTGCAGGTAAGCCAGCTCGTGATATGCCGCATACCGTATCTGTTTGGGGCCGAGATCCTTGTTGAATACACTTGGCGTGGCGATAACGGTCGCAAAAGGCTTGAATAACAGATGCTGCTCTGTTGCATGCTCTGTATCCGTCAGCGCCAGGTAAGGCTTACCCATGATCCAGGCGGGTATACCCGCCGTCGGACTGCCGAAGCTGACGAATAAATCAGGCTTAAAGCGCCGAGCAGCGCAATAAGTTCTCCAGGTGCGAAGCACAAGCTCCACGATCAAGGCCAGCTTGCCTTGCCGGCGCCGGTAAGTGATCACACAGGGCAGGGCATATTTCTCCAGTAACTCAAGAATGATCTCCCGATCCAATGCAGTGAACAGGACCTTGTGCCCTTGTTTCTGCCAGCTTTGTGCCGCATTTCGAAATAAATGAACATGCGCAGGGTGGCCGATATCAACAAGAATGTTCGCCATAGGTATCTGATGTTTCCTTCTGGTGTGAATTGCTAATGGAGGGCTCGTCAGCAGTTGCCCGGCTTTTGTGCTCAGCTATGGGCTGCGCCACCAATCAAATCGTGATAAACGGACTCGAGTTCAGCAATAATGGCTTCTTCGCTGAAGCGCCTGATACAATCCTGTCGAATCGCCTGTCGATCATAATCAGTATAGCGCGCATGCATAGCGCGCATTGCCTCCGCCAGGCCAGCGATATCACCGACCTCCACCAGTATCCCCATCGTTTCATCCACAAAATATTCGGGGCCGTTGCACCTGGTTGCCACGATCGGCCTGCCGCATGACAGCGCCTCGAGCATCGATACGGGGTGATTCTCGCTGAAACTCGCTGAAACTAATGCGTGGCTTTCCTGAAGCAAGTCACGTACCTGGTTACGGGAGAGCGCGCCACGAAGCACGACCTGGGAATCAATCCCCAGTTGCCTGATCATTTGTTCAAGCTGATGACGTGCAGGCCCTTCGCCTGCAATCTGCAGGGTGACGTCCTTGTTCCTGAATGAACGTGCAAAAGCCTCCAGCAGAATATGGTGACCCTTCAGTTTATACAATGAGCCAATAGCCACAAATCGAAATGGTAACAATGGCGGCTCTTCCTTTGGAGGATGGAACCTGTTCGTATCCACCATGTTAGGCAGTACCTTAACCACTTTGCCCGGATTGTATTCTTTGATTGCGGATGCCAGTCGAGGACTTACGGCAAAAGCCGCATCTAAATAGTTCATCGTATAACGCACAAACCATTGCTGTGGAAACAGAATTCTGGACCGCAGATAATTGCTGGAATGCTCGGTGAGGACTGACGGAATGTTATGCCGTTTTCCCAGATATGCGGCAAGATAGCCACCGTAAAGAATGCTGTGACCATGTAAAACATCCGGCTTACCGTTGTCCGCGCAGTAACGCTCAAACACATCCTGGACCAGGTTAGCCCTTGACCAGGGAAAAAACGAACCCAGCATTCCCCACCAGGGTATGCGATAAGTCGGCATCCCCTGATCATCCGAAAGCTGTAATGATAGAGGGCTTTGCCGCCAGTTCTGCATGAACTCCCTTATACCATGTCTTGATCGAAGCTTAGTAGGAGGAACCAGGAAACCGACTTTGTGCCCGGCGTTTTGCAGGGCCAAACCCTGCTCTCGAAAAAAACTTCCCCGAATCGGGTTGTCCGGCGTGAGGTACCAGGAAGGAATAATCAGGACATGCATTGGTCGATTGATCTCATTAAGGGCAGTGGCTGCGCCAGCATAGTCTATCCACAAACGAAATACTTCCCAAATTCAGGTGATGTCAGTAAACTGCATATCAGATGATCGCATGGTGCCTCTTTTTGCGAAAAGCAAAAAGGCATGCTGACAATGTAAAAGGGCCGGGCGCCAGTGCAGCGGATAATGCAGGGTACACTGGATTATCTGAAGCAGGAATGGTATGAGCAGCAATCAGCGACCCGTTGAGCAATCGAGGCTACAATGCATATAATCAACGGATGTGCGGCGGCTCCGTTAGCAGCAAACAACTGAGCGTACAGAAGACGTAATATAAGGTAACGACATGAAAAACTTTGCGCTTATAGGTGCGGCTGGTTATATCGCACCGCGCCATCTGCAGGCCATACATGATACGGGCAACCGGCTTATCGCGGCCCTGGATCCTCACGACTCGGTAGGAATTCTGGATCGCTATTTCCCTGAAGCGAGTTTTTTCACTGAGCCAGAACGCTTTGATCGTTTTCTGGACAAGCGCCACCGTAAAAATGATGAGAGTTGCGTGGATTACGTTACGGTCTGTTCTCCGAACTACCTCCACGACGCCCATATTCGTATGGGACTCAGGTCTCAAGCACACATCATCTGTGAAAAACCGGTGGTGATCAATCCCTGGAATCTGGATGCGCTTCAGGAAATTGAGGCGGAAATGGATCGGCATGTGTATACCGTGCTGCAGCTCCGGTTCCACGAGCCGATTATTCAGCTTAAGCAACAGATAGAGAAGCAAAACAATACCCAGCGGGCTGAAGTCGAACTAACCTATATTACACGGAGGGGGCGCTGGTACGATTATTCCTGGAAAGGCTCTCAAGAAAAATCAGGGGGCATTGCCATGAATATCGGGATCCATTTCTTCGATTTGTGTATCTGGCTGTTTGGTGCGTGTTATGAGAGTGAAGTGCATCTCAATGATAACCGCCGCATGTCAGGAGTTCTGGAGCTTGAACGCGCGCGAGTCAGGTGGTTCCTGTCCATCGACAGTGATGACCTCCCGGCAAGCTGCCTGGAGAGTGGCAAGCCAGCCTATCGATCTATGACCATTGACGGTAAGGCATTGGAATTTTCAAGCGGTTTCACAGATCTGCATACTGTTGTTTATCAGGAAATTCTGGCGGGCAGGGGGTTCACCATAAAAGACGCTCGCCCCTCAATTCAACTGGTGTATGATCTCCGCCACGCGCTGCCCTCGCAGAGTTCTGATCGTAAGCACCCGCTGCTGACTGGACGAGCATTGTGAAAGACGTATTCATTCATGAGTCAGCTTATGTAGATGACGGTGCCCGGATTGGTGCCGGTACCAGAATCTGGCACTTCTGCCATGTCATGGCACAGGCGATTATCGGGGAGCGCTGCAGTCTCGGTCAGAATGTTTTTGTTGCCAACCACGTGCAGATTGGCAACAATGTAAAAATCCAGAACAATGTTTCGGTGTATGAAGGCGTTACATTGGAAGACAATGTTTTCTGTGGGCCAAGCATGGTGTTCACCAATGTGAAGGTTCCACGTTCATCATTTCCTCGCAATACCAGCGACGACTACATGCGGACCCGGGTGCGGCATGATGCCAGTATTGGCGCGAATGCTACCATTGTGTGTGGCGTGACTATTGGGGCCTGGGCGCTGATCGCGGCTGGTGCAGTGGTGACAAAGAATGTTCCTGATTTCGCCCTGATTGTCGGTGTTCCTGGCCGGCAGGTGGGATGGGTGTGCAAATGCGGGGAATCCTTGCCCGTTTTTGCTGACGATAACACGCGGCGCTGTGTGCATTGTGACCGTCTTTACCGGCTGGTTGGCCCGGATAAACTGGAGTATGTTGAGTCATGAGCAAGATTCCAATCCTGGATTTATCACAAGAAGTCGATCTGCTGTGGGATGAGATCAATACGAGCATCCAGAATGTGCTGAGGTCGGGCCAGTTCATCATGGGGGATGCCGTAAAACAGCTTGAAAAGGAAGTGGCGGATTATCTGGGTGTAAAGCATGCCATCGCAGTAAATTCTGGCTCAGATGCCCTGCTGATTGGCCTGCGCGCCATGGGGATTGAACCCGGCGATGAAGTCATCACAACGCCGTTTACCTTTTTTGCCACGGCTGAGGCGATAAGCCTGCTCCAGGCAACGCCAGTGTTCGTCGACATCGATCCTGTGAGCTTCAATATCGAT
>JAFGNO010000059.1 GCA_016926985.1 Anaerolineae bacterium | reverse complement strand
TATCTGCGCTTCATCTGCAAGATTGGGCGGACGAGTGTTTTCGTCCATGACAGAGGAAAAGAAAGTTCGCGGCTGAAAGTCCCAACCACGTTATTCTGCGGTGCTGCCCGACCAACGCGCACCGGCAAATCACTGTATAATCTGGATGAGAGCAGGTCTTGATTAGCTGGTTTCACGGGAAGCCTTCTCGAATGAATTTTCAGCGGAACCCGTAACACTGGAGGGTGAATGATGTCCAATCAACCGTATCTTATCAGGCGGGTGCTCCTGTTCACCCTGCTGCTGATCCTGACAACAGGCTGTACCTGGCCTCCTGTACCGGTCACCACCGCGCCGGACGACACCGGGCCTGATGCTGACAGCACCGTGACGCCCACCGAGGATACTGCGCCTGTACCGACCGACACTGCTGTCCCGACGCCAACCAGCGAGCCAACCAGCGAGGATGCATCACCCATGCCCACGCCGGTGGAACCTACGGTTGTACCGACAGTTGTTTCTACGACCGTCCCCACCGCCATCCCAACTGCTACCCACACTTCCATCCCCACCGGACTGAGTGTCAGCGGGCTGGTGTACTGGGTTCACACGCCACAGGTGGGCATCCGTGTTGAACTGCGGGCGTGCTCCGACTTTGCCACCTGCCCGCCTCTGGGCGAGGCCTTCACTGACGTGGCAGGCATGTACATCTTCTCCAATCCACCGATCACTGCTACACAGGTATTTATCTACTACCCGCTCACCGGAGAATATTCATCCACGTGGATATCCCCGGTGCCATTCACCATTCCTGTTGGGAGCGCGGTGGACACCGGCACAACCCATCTGGTGAAAGACATGAACACCATCTCCCCACCCAACGAGGCCAGCGTGGGACACCGGGTGACGCTGGAATGGGAAGCAAAGCCCGATATCTCGCGCTACCGCGTTCTGGTAATTGAGGCAAATACCGACGTCAGGGTGGTGGACGAATACACAACCAAGACCAGCATGGATGTGAGCCTGACACCAGGGGGGCGCTATTACTGGATAGTATGGGCTTATGTCAGCGATACCGCCCCACCGGGCTATTCCACCGATCGTACCCGATACTATATCAATGTCACGCCGTAGGCTTTCAGGGTGTAATCTGTTCTGACCGGGGTGGGTCATATCAAGACATGCCCCAAAAACAGGGAGCAGCCACTATGTGCTACGCGTCCAGAATGTTCGTGACCACGGGTTGCGCCGGTCCCGCCAATGTTCTGTGTCATACCAAGGCTGGCCCCTTTGACCTGATTAGCCCCGTGTGCTGGACAAAAACGCTCGTCCGAGTGGGATACTACCTGACCGTCAATTCAGCGGAAAAAGACAAAAAACAGATACAGGCCAACACCTACTATCACTATTGTGAAACAGCCCACCGCAAACATTTTCACAGCAATCTCGGTCATTTTCTTGATGACAATCCACAACACAACCAGCCCCAGCGATCCCCCCACTACCACGACCATCTGGGTGACGGTGACGCCCAGCATCTGTGCGATGGGTTCTAAGAATGCCATGCTTTACCTGCCTTGATAACTATTTTGACGAGATTGCCCCCGAAGCGGTAGGCAAGGTGCCGGTAGTCGGGGACGGCGAGGATCAGCAGGTCGGCCTGCTTCCCGACCTCGATGCTTCCTGCCCGGCCCCCGCGCCCGACCGCAAAGGCGGCGTTCAGGGTGGCGGCGGCAAGCGCCTGCGCCGGGGCGAGTTTCAGGTAGCGAGCCGACAACGCCATGACAAACTGCATCGATTCGCACCAGGCTGTCCCCGGGTTGCAGTCGGTGGCAACCGCCAGCGCGCCGCCTGCCGCCAGGATTGCCTGGGCAGGGGTATATTCGTGGTGGCCCAGCCCGAAGGGCGTGGCGGGCAGGGCGACGGCAACTGTCTCCCCTTGCCCCAATGCAGCGATGTCAGTATCAGGTGTTTTGACCAGGTGGTCGGCAGAAACAGCGCCCAGCTCGACCGCCAGCTTTGTGCCGCCCAGCCCCTCAAACTCATCGGCGTGGATTTTGAGCGGCATGCCCTGCGCCTGTCCCGCCTCCAGGATACGCCGCGACTGGGCCAAGTCAAAAACCCCGGCCTCACAGAAGACGTCAATAAAGGGCATGGAGTAACCGTATCCGGTTACAAAACCCGCCACGGCAGGGATCATCTCATTGACCACCAGGTCTACGTAGGCATCCGTCCGGCCTGTGTATTCCGGCGGAACGGCATGCGCGCCCAGAAACGTAGGGACAATATCAACCGGGTGTTCAGCGTCCAGCCGGCAGATGGCTTCCAGCGACCTGATCTCCGATTCGGTATCCAGCCCATAGCCGGTTTTGATCTCGACGGTGGTCGATCCCAGCTGCAGTATCCGGTCAAGGCGGGGGCGCGTTTCGGCAATAAGCTGCTCAACCGGCGCAGCGCGGACGTGCCGGACGGTATTGTTGATCCCGCCGCCTGCCGCCATGATCTGCATATAGGTCGCACCGCCAATGCGCATCTCGAACTCGGCAGCGCGGTCCCCGACCCACAACAGGTGGGTGTGCGGGTCGACAAAGCCGGGGATAACTGCCATGCCCTCAGCATCGATCAGGGTCATGGCGTTGAGAGGTATATCGAAGCCTTCAGCAGGCCCAGCGAAAGTAATTTGTCCGTCGGATACTGCGATAACGCCATCTTCCACCAGTCCCAGGTCGCCCAGCGCCTGCCCGCGCTGAGGGCCACCGGCGTGGGATGGGACGGTGCATAGCTGCCCGATATTATGGATAATGAGGTCTGGTTTGTTCATGATAGTTGCAGTGTAGCACAGCCTGGAAACGGGCAGCAAGTACAACAGACAGCCTCACTTTAAAGTGAGGCTGTCTGCAAATCTACGCCAGGGTGCTGCTACTCGTCAGGATTGGCGAGTTTAGCGATATCCTGAGCCACCTGGGTGAAGGAGGAGATGATGTCGATGGGCACGGGGAAGATCAATGTGCTGTTTTTCTCTGCCGCGATCTCGGTCAGCGTTTGCAGATAGCGAAGCTGGAGCGCGGTTGGCTCATTGGCCATGGTATGGGCAGCCTCGCGAAGCTGCTGGGCAGCCTGAAACTCACCTTCAGCGTGGATGATCTTGGCTCGCTTTTCACGCTCTGCTTCGGCCTGGCGGGCCATCGCACGCTGCATGGTGGGCGGCAGCTCAACGTCCTTGACTTCGACCAGGCTGACCTTAATGCCCCACGGCTCGGTCTGTTCATCGATGATGATAGCCAGCTTTTCATTGACCCGCTCGCGGTGGGCAAGCAGTTCATCCAGCTCTGCCTCACCGATGACGCTTCGCAGGCTGGTCTGGGCGATCTGGTAGGTAGCCCGGCGGTAGTCCTCAACCTGGACAATCGCTTTTTCAGGGTCCATGATGCGGAAATAGGCCACTGCATTGACCTTGACCGTCACGTTGTCGTTGGTGATGGCTTCCTGGGTAGGAACATCCAGTGTGACGGTACGCAGATCGGTTTTGACCATCCGGTCAATGAACGGGATGAGGAAAAAGAGGCCGGGGCCTTTTGCACCAATCAGGCGGCCCAGCCGGAAGATCACGCCGCGCTCATATTCCTGAACCACCCGCACAGCGGCGGCAAGCAGGCTGATTACAACCACCACGACGCCAATAAGCAAACAGATTAGAGGCGCTAAAACGTCACCCATAGTTTCTTAATCCTTTCTGTATTGAATAAATCGCGACCCAATCAATTCTGTGATGCTACTCATTCTACCCTGCCCCGGCATTATAGGCCGGATTGGGGGAAACATCCAGCAAGAGTCTCCCCCAATTTCCGGGGTTATATCAACCCGATCAGTAATACCCACCGCCGCCGCTGTCATACAGCGTGGGGTCCTGGGCCTGGGTCAGGCTGGAGGAAGATGCCGGGAGGATCACCAGTGTGCTGTTGATGGTTGTATCCCAGTATGGCACCCAGCCAACGCCAAACAGCATCACATCAATATCCTTCTTCAACGGCGAGATTTTTACCTCCTCGATCTGGCGGATAGCTTCAGCCCATTTATCGTGCACGGCCTGCAGAGAAGCCTCCATCTCCCGCTCAGTGGCTTCCAGCGCGTCGGCGATTTCTATCAGTTCGCGCTCTTTCAATCCCAGTTGATCCTGGGATGTGTTGGTATAGCGCCGCATCCGGCTGGTTCGTGAGAGGGTATAGTAGGCCCGGCCTTTCATTAACTGCATGAGCGATTCCGCGCCGGTGATCAACTCCTCTCGCTTGCGGGCCTCCAGCTCCTCCCGCTCCGATTCCATGCGGATTGCCTTTTTCTGGGCGCGGGCCTCCAGCGAGGCCAGCTTCGAGTCATAGCGAGCAGCGACCGTGTCGATCTCGCTGTCGCGGGCTTCACGAGCCAGGGCCTGTACGCGGGTGATGAAGGTCTGCTGGTCCTCGTCGATCCCACTGTAGACCTTGAGTACCGGGTTGTGGTAGACATACAGCGCCGCATTGTAGTAAATCCAGTCCACCAGGTTGCCTTTCAGATCGGTGAAACCGGAGGAACTGCTGAGGTTGGAGGGCAGGTCGGCGTAATAGGCCTCTGAGAATGGCTGTCCATCCAGGCTGTATGGGTCAAAGGGGCTGGACACATATTCACCCCAGTCCACCATCGGCACCCTGGGCAGGGTTGGCACAACAAAAGCATAGGTATAGGTTTCAGATGTGCCTGTCGGGCGGTGGGTGAAGCGTGCCACGGTCTGAGCCAGCAGCGCCGGGCGATAGAGCAGGCGTTTACGTGTTTCAACCTGCACAACCGGCTGGCGAGTCCACTGTTCCCAGTTGCGCAGGGCCGTTTCGACCGGGTAATCGACCGGCAGATAGTACTGGTATACATTGGAAGACAGCGAGGGTGGATACTTGTTGAACCCTGGCGGCGGGGTATCTTCCACCTGCGCCCTGGCGGGTTCAGCCTGCGCCCGCATTCCCCCTACCGGGTCGCCGGAATAGGTGGGCGCTGCTGTAGGGCTGGGCGGCGCAACTGGAGC
>JAFGNO010000058.1 GCA_016926985.1 Anaerolineae bacterium | reverse complement strand
GTCGACAAGCAATGACTATCGATACATACCATCCGGATCAAGCACATAGCGGATCAGGTGAAGTTCTTCTGCGGCAGGCAATTCGGTTTCAGCCAGCGTCTCTGCCTTCCGAACTTCCCACCCCACTGCCTCAGTAACCGCTTCAAGAGTGACGCCGGGATGCAGGGAAACAAGCTGCATCTCACAGTCCGGGTTATTAAAATCAAACAGGGCCATATCGGTGATTACAAGCTGTGGACCGGCCCCTGGCAGATTGGCCCGCGCGCGCGCGTCTCCGCCCTCCATATGACCAGGGCTGGTGTAGAAATCCAGTTTTTCCACAAATGCCCGGCTGGAAAGCCGCATGATGATATACACCGAACGGGCATTGATCGCAATCTCGCACGCCCCGCCGCTTCCGGGCAGGCGAACTTTGGGCGATTGATAATCACCAATAACTGTTGTATTCAGATTGCCATACCGGTCGATCTGCGCCCCACCCAGCAGCGCAACATCCACCAGCCCACCCTGCAGATACAGGGCAAACAGGTCGATCATGGGTATCACCGAAGTTGCCCCCGTGACCAGCGTTGGATCACCAATAGATAGAGGGAGCCTTGCCGGCTGGGCGCCATAAACGCCGGATTCATAAATCAGCTCAAGATCAGGGGCGACCGTATGCCGGGCCAGGTTGCAGGCGATGTTTGGCTGCCCGACGCCAACAAAGACGGTTTGCACGCCCGCAAGCGCCCGCGCCGCCGACACAATCATCATCTCGCTGGGAGTATATGCCTGTTCAGTCATGATGGTCTCCTGGCTGCTTACGTGTATGAACCATAGTCGATTGCACCCGCCGGCGCTTTACCGGGAGCAATCCTTTCAACAACATCTTCCCCCATTTTTTCCATGTACCGGGCGCGATCCTCAATGCCGTATATCCATTCCTCCAGCCATGCCTCTGTCTGAGCCTGATCCCGTGAAATCTCATCCCATTTCAGGTAAAAACTGTTGTCACGGTCATAGTAACCCTGGACATAGGATGGGTGCGCCCCATACGGCTCATGGACAACTGCATTCACAATCAAGCCGGGGATGAGTGTTCGATTTGGGTCTGCCCGGATCACGTCCTCATCCACGAGTTCTTCTACAACAACAATCACGGTGCTGGCGGCAAAGGCTGCCTCTTTTTGAATGCCCAGCAATCCCCACAACTGCGTATTGCCGCTCCGGTCAGCCCGCTGCGCGTGGATAATGGCAACATCCGGCTTCAGCGGCGGGACCACCGCAATCGCATCCTCGCCATAGGGGTTGTCAACCGTTCGAATCAGAGGATTGTAATGGGGCAGATCAGAACCGGTATAACTACGCAGAGGGAAGAACGGCAGGTTCATTGCCCCGGCAGTATACCGGCCCACCATCCCGAAATGTGAGTACTCCTCAATGGCAAGCGGCGCCGGAATCTCCTTCTCTATTGCCCGGCGAACGCAATGCAACGAGCCCACCCCCGGATTGCCCAGGTAGCTGAAGACCAACCGTGACGCCACACCCGCCGCAATCATCTGGTCATAGATCAAATCGGGGGTCATCCGGATCAGAGTAAGGTCGCGCTTGTTCTGGCGGATGATCTCGTGTCCTGCCGCAAAGCAGATAAAAGCCGTAAAACCCTCTATGGCTACGGATTGGCCATCCCGAACGTATTCAGCGATGGCATCATGCATGGTGAGTCGTTTATCTTTCACAGGGTACCCTTTGTCAAATTCGCGGATATTGTTGGCGCTCTATACTTCAACCTTCTGATGGATAATGGTCTGGCTCTGCTCGCGCATGTAGTTAAGCAGGGCCCAGGGACCGCCGATATTGCGCCCGGACGATCCACTCGCTTTCCAGCCACCGAATGTCTGATGCCCGGGCCACGCGCCGGTGGTCGCGCCGGCTTCACGGTTGACATAGACAACCCCGGCCTCAATGTTTTCCAAGAACCAGTTTACCTCGTCCTGGTCGGTGCTGAAGAACCCGGCGGTCAGACCATACTGCACATTGTTAGCCTTTTCCATTGCTTCGTCAAGTGTTTCAACACTTTCCACAAAGACAATGGGGACAAACAACTCGTTTTGCACAAGCTCATGATCATGGGGCAGGTTGGAGATAATCGTCGGTTCGACAAAAAAGCCATTTACGTGATCCTTATCCTCAAGGATGTTCCCACCGTAGATGACAGTACCATCCTCACGGGCCTTGCTGATAAATCGTCGATAATCATCGACAGAACCCTGGTTTGCCAGTGGGCCAAGAACAGTTGCTCTATCCAGCGGATTGCCAATCCGGATTTCGCGGGTTTTTGCCACCAATCGTTCCAGGAATGCATTGTAGACATCCGCTTGCACATAGACACGCGAGCAGGCAGAGCATTTCTGACCACCCATACCAAAGGCTGAGCGGACCACCCCGCTGGCTGCCGTCTCGATCTCTGCTCTGTTAGAGATAACAGCCGGATTCTTACCGCCCATTTCGACCACAACCGGCCTGGGATATTCCCAGGAAAATTGCTTGAATACCCGATTGAAGCCTGTATCATACGACCCGGTAAAGGTAATCCCTGCCACATCTCTGTTACTGATCAGTTCATCCCCGGCTGTACTGCCAGGACCGGTGACCAGGTTAATCACACCGGCAGGCGCCCCGGCTCGGATAAAGTATTCAACCAGCTTATAGGCTGTCCACGGTGCATCGGAAGAAGGTTTCAGAACAACTGTGTTCCCGGTCACCAGCGCCGCCGAAACCGGGCCAGCAGCCAGGGCGAGCGGGAAGTTAAACGGCGAGATGACTGCCCAGACCCCATAGGGTTTCAGTACACTGGTATTCGCATCATTGGTTCCAAACGAGTTCATCACCCGCCTGTAACCGCCGTTTTCACGCATCAGGTAGGCGTAATAGCGGAGCAGGTCGGCTGACTCCTGGACATCGCCCATCGCCTCGACCCGATTTTTCCCCATCTCCATGATCATCATCGCCGCCAGGCCCATCTGCTCTTGAGCGATCATGTCCGCGACCCGATCCACGATTGCACAGCGCTCCTCATAGGGAGTGGCTGCCCAGCCCGGGTACGCCTGCTTTGCTGCAGCGACCGCCTGCCTTGTTTCTTCTCTCCCGGCTTTCTGAAAGTAAGCCAGCGGCTCGCGGGTATCCGCCGGGTTGTAAACCGGGAAGGTCTCACTTGCCAGAACCGCCTTATTGTTAATCAGCAGTGGCAGCGTGCTGCCCAGCTTTGCGCGCACACGCTCAACCGCTTCGTCAAACGCAGCATGAAGTGCGTCATTGTCAACGGACATGGTTGTATAGGTGATTTTGAACTCTTCAGTCATGTGGCTGCCTTTCCAGATTTAATCCAATAAAGCAGAAAAACTGATTGTATCGTGGAGCACCCCTGCTATTCCACCGGGTAAACAGGCATTGTTTGCCGCTGCTATTCAGGACATAATGAAACCAACCCAGACCTGATGCCGAAAGGTCATCAGCACGGGAAAATATGTCGATCCTGATTGGAGAGAGAGCGATGAAGAACCTGCTACCATGCAATAATCACCCATTCATCCGGCGTATAGCCATATTCGGGCTGCTGTTTTTGCTCTTGGTTGCACTCACCGGCTGCCTTGCACCGCACGTCAATATCCTGTCGGATGAGGAAGCAGACGCCTTTGCATCCGAGGTCGACGAGATGGTCACCAATATGCTGGAAGGCCTCAGCGAAAATGATTATGACAAGCTCACGCGAGACTTTGATGAAGGAATGCGCGATGCCGTCGACGAGGTGGAAGGTTTTCCGCAGATTTACGACGACATAATTGGAATAGTCGGGCAGTATAAATCACATTCGGTTTCATCCGTTTTTGACCAGGGCAGTTACCGAATTGCGCTCTACGACACCGTCTTTGAGCATGACAGTGAGGTTACCACCCGCGTGGTCTTCCAGGAGGGGGAAGGTCAGTGGCTGATCACCGGGCTGTGGTTTGACTCGCCTGCCCTGAGAGAACCGGCGGAGTAAGACAACATTATTCCACCGATTCAAGTGAACCCATCGCTGCCAATGAGTGTTATATCCTATTGCAGCTTCGCCAAAACAGCCGCCTGCGGAGGAGAGGTACATGAGCCAGCACAAAATTGGCATCATCACAGATTCGACCAGCGACATACCCCGGGAATTTGTCGGGCAATACAACCTTTATGTCATACCGCAAGTGCTTATCTGGGGCACGGAGGAGTATCGTGATAACGTCACGATCACACCAGCAGAGTTCTACACCAGATTGGCAACCGATCCGGTCACCCCGACCTCATCGCAGCCAGTAGCAAGAGACTTTGTTGACCTCTATCACAAAGTGAAAGAGGAAGGTGCTGAGGAACTGGTTGTGATCGTATTAAGTAACCAGTTGAGCGGCACGCTCATCTCAGCGAGACAAGCCGTCGAGATGGTCGATTTTCCGGTGCACGTAGTCGACTCGCTGGGTGTCTCGATTGGACTGGGCTTCCAGGTCCTTGCCGCTGCCAGGGCAAGAGACGCAGGCGCCAATATACAGGGCATCCTGGCAGCAGCACAACAGGTAAGGGAATCCAGCCATCTCTACTTCTCACTGGACACATTGGAATATCTGCACCGAGGAGGGCGAATTGGCGGCGCCGCCAAGCTGGTCGGCACAGCACTGCAGCTCAAACCCATGCTCACCGTGGACTTCTCAACCGGGCGCATTGATGCTGCAGAGCGCACTCGAACCCGCGCAAAGGCCATCCAGCGTATGGTCGACGTGTTTTTTGAGCACCTCGATACAGCAAAGCCAATGCATATCGCGGTTTTGCACGGAAATGCCCTGGAAGAAGCGAATAATCTGCTGGCTACAGTACAAGAAAGATGTGATCCGGCTGAGCTGTTTCTGACCAGTGTATCACCGGTTATTGGCGTCCATTCAGGGCCAGGCGCCCTGGGCTTATGCGGCTACAGCGAACAATAGATAGAGGGAGGAAACATGAGTAATAACCACAAAACTGCCCTGGTAACAGACAGTACCTGTAATATTCCAAAAAGGTTTGTCGACCAATACGACATTGTCGTTGTGCCGCTCTACGTGATCTGGGGCGATGACACACTGCAAGACGGAATTGATATTGATAACCATGCTTTTTATGAACGACTTCAATCCGATCCTGTTCATCCAAAAACATCACAACCCACACCCAAAGATTTCATTGATACGTTCAACCAGCTCAAATCTGACGGGTTTGACGAAATCGTGGTGATTGCAATCAGCGAAAAACTGAGCGGGACACTTGAGTCGGCCCGGCAGGCGGCTGCATTTGTTGACAGCAACATCCATCTGCTGGATTCGCGATCTGTATCAATGGGGTCAGGCTGGCAAGTGCTGGCTGCCGCCCGCGCACGAGAAGCCGGTGGGTCCACCCAGGATATGCTTGCAGCAGCCGAAGCCGTCCGGCGTAATCACTCGGTCATCTTTACCGTTGATACGCTGGATTATCTGCACAAAGGTGGTCGAATCGGCGGGGCAGCAAAGCTCGTAGGCACGGCCCTCAAATTGAAGCCGCAGCTTTATGTCGACTCTGAAACAGGTACCATTGAACCCGGCGAAAGGGTGCGAACCCGCTCAAAATCGCTTGAGTCGATATATTCCGTCTTTTTCAGCAGCATAAACACGCCCCCACTGCACATCGCCATCCTGCATATCAATGCAGAAGAGGAAGCCCGGCAGTTAGCCACCAGGATCAAGCAGGAACACAATCCTGCAGAGATCTTCATCACCGACACCTCCCCGGTGATTGGTATCCACGGCGGGCCAGGGACAATTGGCATCGTAGGTTACAGCGAATAACAGCCGGCAGTACCATTTCCCCGGGCAGCCTGATTATCCAGGCTGCCCGGATTCTGTATAATACACAGAAAATCGTCAGGTCCCGAGGGGAAAAGTGTCTCTGCTGAACACAGGGCATGTACAGGCTGCGCTTGATACGCTTGGCCTGGACATTCCAATCCGGCAATACAACAAATCCACTGTAACCGCACCTGAAGCCGCTGCCTGCATCGGCACAGAACTGGGCAGTATTGTAAAAAGCCTGTGCTTTCTGGTGAACGACCAGCCAGTTATTGTCTTGGCCGCAGGAGACCAACGGGTTGACAACCGCAAGATCGCCGCTTACTATGGCGCAGGCCGGAAGCGAGTGAAAATGGCCAACGCCGATCAGACAGTTGCCATCACTGGCTATGCAATTGGGAGCGTTCACCCACTTGGGCACCGTAAGCAGCATCGGTATTGATCGACCGGTCACTCAGCCGGTTTGCCACCGCATACGCTGCGGCTGACGCCCCAGATAGGATGTTTGAGATAGGCTTTCTGAACCTGGTAACAGCTACCCGGGGTATTCTTCTCGACCTTGCAGACGGGTAGCTATTTCCTTCCAGAGAAGATTCGAATAGAATAATGAACAGACGTGGCACATACGAGAGGAAGGATTAGCATGCCGAATCACAATATATCCAGAAAACTGGTTGCAGCCAGCCTGATCGTTGTTATCGCTTTAGCTTTCTCCGCCTGCAACCTGGGCCCCGCTGTGCCTTCCGAGCCGACCAGCGAAGCCCCTTCAACCCTCATCCCCCAGACGGATGGGGGCAATGGCGGTGAACTGGCTGTCACACCCAGTGCCACCACGCCGAGTATTATTCAACCCACACCCACCGACATCCCGGATCTTCTTCCGGCAGAAACGCTCGGCCCGATCACGGTTGATGGCGATTCTCACCGCACCCAGGAAGACATCACCATAAGGGTCCGTAAAGGGACTTCGGTATCAAACGTCACCTGCTCGTGGGTTCATCAGGATACCGGCCAATCAGGCGCAATCTCCGAGATTGGGGAAAACATCCTCGACGCAACAGCAAGCGAAAAACTCTTTACATTCACGCCTCAAATGGCAGGGACCTACACGATAAGCTGCACAGGTGTTGCTATCACAATTGCCGGACAGCGCGCAGTCAGCAGCGTGGCCCTGCCGTTCTCCGTTGAGGCTAAAGGCTAACCCGGGATCGCACCGACACAAAAAGCGGATAGGG
>JAFGNO010000057.1 GCA_016926985.1 Anaerolineae bacterium | reverse complement strand
CTTGCCGAAGAGCGTGGTCTGGTTAACGAACAAACTGCCTTCCAGTGGCTGGTTGATCCGTTGGATGGCACCAACAATTTCGCCCACGGCTTCCCGGTATTTGCCGTTTCCATTGGTCTGCAATATGAAGGGGAACCCCTACTGGGCGTCATTTACGATCCTTTGCGTGACGAATGTTTCAGCGCGGCAAAAGGAACGGGGGCAAGGCTCAACGATAAACCCATCAGAGTTTCTTCAATTGCGCAGCTTGAACAGGGCCTGCTGGCAACCGGCTTTCCCTATGATCGCCAGACAACTGAGGACAATAACAGTCAGGCCGTGGCGGCCTTTTTACGCAAGGGACAGGGTATCCGGCGGGCCGGGGCGGCCGCGCTGGACCTTGCCTATGTGGCCTGTGGGCGGCTGGACGGCTACTGGGAGCAGCGGCTCAATCCCTGGGATATTGCTGCCGGGCTTGTGATTGTCCGCGAGGCGGGCGGGATGATAACGCCCTACAGTGGCAAGTTCGATGATGCGCCTGTGCTGCGCGGCGAGAATGTGGTCGCCAGCAATGGTTTAATCCATGACGCGATGCTGGCTGTTCTTGACAGTGTTTATATCTATACTGATAGCGGCATGCCGCAGTTAAAATAACAACCACTAACTGGCGTAAACACATACAGAAAGGCACGAGGATATGAAACTCGACTGGAAAAAGACCTTTTTAATCGGCTTCGGCTTTTTTGGCATCAGCGTGATGTGGCAACTCTACGACTCGTTCGTCCCGATTTTCCTGCAATCAGGCCATCCCGATTTTGCGTCATCGCGGAATCTGGCAGGCTTCGGGCTGAATGCGACCGCCACGGGCGCAATCATGGGCGTTGACAACCTTATTGCCATTGTTGTCCTCCCCCTGATAGGTATCTGGAGCGACCGGATCCGCACCCGCATTGGGCGGCGTTACCCGTTTATCCTGACCGCAGCCCCTGTCGCTGCTGTTGCGTTTATACTGATGCCGGTAGCCGCCAGCATGATCTCCCCGGAAACCAGTGGCAGCGTTGCAGACAATATGCCGGCGTTTGTGCTGTTTATGATTGGCGCCGGGCTGATGCTGCTGGCGATGGCGGTTCTTCGGACGCCAGTTATCTCGCTCATGCCAGACCTGACCCCCTCGCCATTGAGGAGCAAGGCAAACGGCGTGATCAACTTGATGGGCGGGGTGGGGCTGGTCATCTCATCCTTTGTTATAGCCCGGTTTTTTGATCTCAACATTATGCTGCCCTTCATCACCGGCGCATTCCTGCTGATCGTGGCGATTGTCACGCTCTTTATCACCACTAAAGAGCCGGATGTAGACAGCCTGACCGGAGGCGGCGAGCATGAAAAGAGCGAGGAAGAAGAGGCTGTTTCCGGGTTGAAGGGTGTCCGCATTATCCCGCGCGAATACCGGATCAGCCTGCTCCTGCTGCTGCTGGCGATCTTCTCCTGGTTTGTAGGCTACAACGGCGTGAGCACATTTTTTACCTCGTATGCCGTGAATGTGCTCGACGTGACCGAGGGATTTGCCCCAACCCTGTTCGGGATTGCCGGTGTGACCTTTATCATTTTTGCCATTCCTGCCGGTTTCATTGGCGAGCGGATTGGACGCAGGCGCACCATTATGATCGGGCTGGGCATCTTTGCCGCTCTGCTGATAGTCGGTTTCTTCACAACCAGCACCATTGTTATTGGCATTGTGCTTGGCGTCGGCGGGCTGGCCTGGGCGTTGGTCAACATTAACTCTCTGCCGATGGTGGTGGATACCACCGATGACGCCCGTATGCTGGGCACTTTTACCGGCCTGTATTACTTCGCCTCGCAAACCGCCTCAACCGTATCCCCGGCATTGACCGGTCGCATCATCGATCTGACCGGCGGAAATTTCAAAATGATCTTCCTCACTGCCCCTGCGTTTTTCGTGCTGGCAATCCTGTTTATGAGCATGGTCACGCGCGGCGAGCCGCATGCCGTCACACCGCCAACAGTGGAGCCCACGCCAGCGGAAGGCACTGAATAATCAGGCAGGGGGCGGCCTGGCCGCCCCCTATCCCGATTTTTGAACCGAGAGGTGAACCATGGCTTATGAATTTATCATCACCGAAGTCCACGATCGTGCTGGCTTGATCCGGCTGAACCGTCCCCAGGCGCTGAATGCCCTGAACTCCAGCCTGATGGCCGAGCTTGGCAATGCCCTGCTGGCCTTCGACGCGGACGCTCAGATTGGTGCAGTTGTCATCACCGGGAGTGACCGTGCGTTTGCTGCCGGGGCTGATATCAAGGAAATGGCAGATGCCTCGGCAGTGGATATGCTGAGAAGCGACTTGATTGGTCCATGGGATATCGTGACAACTATCAAGAAACCTGTGATGGCTGCTGTGTCTGGCTTTGCGCTGGGCGGCGGCTGCGAGCTGGCGATGATGTGTGACATGATTGTGGCCAGTGAGACGGCAGTTTTCGGGCAGCCGGAAATCAACCTGGGCGTGATCCCTGGCGCAGGCGGCACCCAGCGGCTGGTGCGGGCGGTGGGCAAGGCACTGGCGATGGAAATCATCCTGAATGACCGCCGCCTGACTGCCGAAGAGGCCTACCGGTTTGGACTGGTTAACCGGGTTTACCCTGTTGATAGCTATCTTGAGGAAGCGCTTAATCTGGCCAATTCGATTGGCGCGCGTGCGCCGATTGCCCTGCAGCTTGCCAAAGAATCAATTAACAAAGCCTTTGAGATGACCCTGACTGAGGGACTGGTTATAGAACGGCGTAATTTCTATTTCCTGTTTGCCTCAGAGGATCAGAAAGAGGGCATGGACGCCTTTGTCAACAAACGGCAGCCGCAGTGGAAAGGGAAGTAAAACTGGCCCTGGATGCGGAAAGACGGCAACATGGCTAAGGAACTGACGGCATACGAGATCACGTGTCGACTGTCTGATGAGCTGGGAATAGACCGGCATACCAACCTGCTGGCGCATGGGCTGTCAGCCGCATTGGGACCTGTGCAAGGGGATGCAGAAACGGTAAAAAGCGCTGTTCTGGACGCCGCTGGTACGGTAGTGATGCCAGCATTTACTTACCAGACACAGATTATCCCCCAGACCGGGCCGCCGGATAATGCCTTGGACTACGGTACCGGCGATGAAATGAACGCGCGCGCCGACATCTACCGTCCCAGCCTGCCTGTCCACCCGGATATTGGCCTGATTGCTGAGGCCTTTCGGAACGATCCAAAGACGCTGAGGAGTATTCACCCAGTGCTCTCATTTATTGCCCAGGGGCCAAACGCGCGCGCGGTGCTCAGCTCGCAGACGCGGGAGAACCCCCTGGGCCCGGTTGCCTGGCTGGAAATGCATGATGGGCTGCTGCTGCTCATGGGTGTTGACCAGCGCCATAATTATGCGCTTCATCTGGCTGAACAGCGCGCCGGGCGAAAGACGTTTACCCGCTGGGCGCTGACCATTGACGATATCGAAGAACTGCCCAATATGCCGGGATGCCGGGATGGGTTTAATGCAATCTGGCGGGAGTTGACGCCAATCACCCGGGTGGCGCAGATCGGCATGGCCCGCTGTGAGGTCATCCCGATTAAGCCGCTGCTGGAGTATGCCGAGCAGCGCATTCGGGAAGAGCCTGACTTCCTGCTTTGCGACCAGCCCGGCTGCCTGAGCTGCCGCACCAGGGAGGTATCTCCCCGGTTATAGATCAGTTTGGATCAGACTGGAGGGAGAAAACCTCCTGAGCATATTCCAGCAGGACTTTGATGCGGGCAGGATCGGCGCCTTTTGCCTGTAGGTAACGTTCAAGAAGCTCAAGGGGTGTCAGGCCCTCCGGCCTTTCAACCCCCAGCCTGGCGCGCAGGGGATATTCAATATCCCGCTCTATGGCGGCGATATAATAGGCAGGTTTCAGCGCCTGCATAATGTCACGGTCGCGAATCAAAGCCTCATTTTCAGGGGTGGCAGTGACAATCACCCTGACAACAGCATCTTCAATCGGGTATAGGGCGATCTGGTTGATAATCCGCGCGGTGGGGTCAGGCTCTCCTCGCACATCAACCCGGATAGTCTGGAATTCCCG
>JAFGNO010000056.1 GCA_016926985.1 Anaerolineae bacterium | reverse complement strand
GGGACGCGCCGTGATGATTGGCAATCCCAACCGGTTCTTCATGACCGCCAAGATGGAAATCCGGTATCGCCAGCCGGTTCCCACTGAAACAGAACTAACGCTATATGGGTCCCTGACCAAAGACCGCAGGCGGGTGGTGCAGGCCCACGCCGAGATCCATCTGCCGGACGGCGAAATCGCCGCAGAAGCGGACCTGACACTGGTGGAAATCCCTGAAGACTATGTTTCTGACTCCGATTATGAAACGCTGGGCTGGCGGGTCTATACCGATGAAGAGTACAAAGCCTATACACGGGACAAATAACAGGCTATTCACAGGTAAAGAACAAAGGACAGGTTGATGCTGTATAACTTGCGAGAATATCACCGGGCACAGTCCATGTCGGAGGCGCTGAACCTGATTCGACGCAAGGACATTACAACTGTACCGCTTTACGGTGGAACGCAGGTGGTCGGATCGGGAAATTCCCAGATCGAAGCGGTAGTAGATCTCGCCGATCTGGGATTAGACACCATCAAGCATGAAAGGCAGAGACTGGTTATCGGGTCAATGGTCACACTGCAAACACTGGTGGAGCATGACAGCCTTCCCGATTTGATCCGTGAAACAACGCGCAGGACAACAACCTGGAACCTGCGTAACCAGGAAACCCTGGGTGGGGTGCTGGCTGCCGACCTCACCCGCTCGCCGCTGGCAGTGATGCTGGCTGCGTTTGGCGCACTGCTGGAACTTGCGGATAAGGAAGGGCAATTCCTACTGGAAGATTTCAGCCCTTCCCTGCTGAATGGGGACTTTATTACTACTTTAAGTTTCCCGCTGCCAGACAAATACGGTTCAGCCTATGAACAGGTTGGGCGGACACCTGCTGATGCACCCATCGTCAACGCGGCTGCGGTGGTCAACCTGCAGGAAGCACGAGTTGCTGTAGGTGGGCTGCTGGCAGGCAGGATCAAGGTCATTGAGGCCCCCCCACCGGGTGCCGCAAGAATTGACACAGATGGCGAAATCCCTATTGATGATTACCTGGGTTCGAAAGACTACCGGGCTGTAGCTGCCGGGGTGCTGGTGAAGCGGGTTCTGATCGCTGCTGCGAGCCGGGTGGAAGGGTAAGCTCAATGGAAATCAGCTTCCTTTTAAACGGAGAGAATGTCACATTCACTATTCGTCCCGGGCAGACCCTGCTCGCTGCTCTACGTGAAAACGGGGTGGTTGGGCCAAAGCAGGGCTGCGAGACCGGGGAATGCGGCGCCTGTGCGGTGCTGGTCGATGGGCAGCCTATGAACAGCTGCGTGATGCTGGCAGCGCAGGCAGTTGGACATCACATTGAAACGATTGAAGGCGTAGGCGGGGAGCAGCAGCGCGGCTGGCGTGGCAGTGAGCCACTCCATGTACTGCAGCATGCCTTTGTCGAAACGGGGGCAATCCAGTGTGGCTACTGCACGCCGGGGATGATCCTCGCAGCAAAGGCCTTGCTGGATGATAACGCCAGCCCAACCGAGGATGAAGTCCGCGAGGCGCTGGCCGGTGTATTGTGTCGCTGCACGGGTTATATCAAGCCGGTGCAGGCTGTCCTGCGGGCTGCCGCAGTGCTGCGCGGGGAGAAAGTTCCTCCCATTGGCGGTGATAAAGCGCTCCCCATGCTGCCGGGGCTGCTTGCTCCGCCGGAAGATTCCGGACCGCCTGCGATGGCAGGCGACGGCTTCACGCTGGTGAAAACCACCTCCCTGCCGACCATCATTGTTGCACCGGAAAAGCCCCTGGCTTACGTGGGCAAGCCGGAGCCGAAAGTCGATGCACTGAAGCTGGTCCAAGGGAATCCCGCTTTCACAGATGATATCGAGATGCGCGGGATGTTGGTAGGCAAGCTGCTCCTCAGCCCCCATGCTCACGCGATCATCAGGCACATTGACGTGAGCAAAGCACGTGCGCTGCCCGGGATTCACGCCGTCCTGACTCATAAGGATGTGCCACGGGTGGCTTATACCACCGCCGGGCAGTCCGACCCGGAGCCGGGGCCGCACGATAACTTCAGCCTTGATTACAAGGTCCGCTGGGTGGGCGACAGGGTCGCGGCTGTAGCTGCTGAAACGGAGGAGATAGCCCTCCAGGCCATTGACCTGATCGACGTGGAATACGAGGTACTCCCTGCAATCCTTGACCCACGCGACTCGATGAAAGCAGGCATGCCGATCATTCACGATGAGGAGGACAGCTGGCTTGTGGAAGACAAGCAGCGCAACCTCGCGGCGATGATCGACTGGGAGCTGGGCAGTGTTCAAAAGGGCTTCTCTGAAGCCGATCATATTTTCGAAGACACCTATTACAGCCCGAAAGTCCAGCAGGCCCCAATTGAAAACCACGTGGTGGTGACCTGGTGGGATGAGGACGACCGTCTGGTTGTCCGGACAAGCACCCAGGTTCCTTTCCACGCCCGGCGCATCCTGGCCCCGGTGCTGGGCCTACCTGAGAAGCGAATTCGGGTGATCAAGCCCCGGATCGGCGGCGGATTCGGCGTGAAACAGGAAATCCTGATTGAGGATATCTGCGCGCACCTGACAATTGTCACCGGGCGGCCTGTCCGGATGGTCTACACCCGCGAGGAGGAATTCGCCGCCAGCCGGACACGGCACAACATGTTTGTGACGCTCAAAACGGGCGTCAAGAATGATGGCACCATTGTCGCCAACGAGATGTATCTGCTCTCAGATACCGGTGGAAGCGGCACGCACGCCATGACCGTTGCCGGGAATACCGGGCACAAGGCGATGGCGCTCTATAACGCGCCCAACATCAAGTTCCACACGGATATCGTTTATACCAACAAGGTGCCATCCGGCGCGTATCGCGGCTACGGTGTGCCACAGGGCTTCTGGGCGCTTGAAATCCACATGGAACGCATCGCTCGTGCGCTGGGCCTTGACCCAATCGGTTTCCGGCTGAAGAATGCCATCAAGGCCGGCGATGAACACCCGGTCAGCAAAATCTGGAGCGAGGGACGGGAAGGCGCAGCGGAAACCATCCACACCTGTGGCCTCCCGGAGTGCGCCAACCAGGGAGCGGCTGCCATTCGCTGGTCAGAACGCTATAACAATCCTGAATGGCACCAGGTGTCCGGCTCCCCGCACCTGCGGCGGGGTATTGGTCTGGCGATGGTGATGCAGGGAACTGCTATTCCCAACCTGGATATGGGCGCAGCCAGCATCAAGATGAACGACGATGGTTCGTTTAACCTGCTGGTGGGTGCAACCGACCTCGGCACTGGCTCCGACACGGTACTGACCCAGATGGCAGCCGAAGTGCTGGGCTGCCCGCCAGAGGATTTCATCACCTACTCGTCCGATACTGACTTCACCCCCTTTGATAAGGGCGCTTATGCCAGCAGCACGACCTATATCTCCGGTCGTGCGACTGTGCTGGCAGCAGAAAAAGTTGCTGGACAGATCAAGGCTGTTGCCGCGCGGATGTTCAGCAAGAATGGTGGCCCGGTTGATGAGGAAGAGATCCTCCTGAGTGACCGGTCAGCCTGGGCATCAGATGGGCGCTCCGTATCCCTCAGAGAGGTCGCATTAAACTCCCTGCACCACGAAGCCCAGCACCAGATCATGGCCACCGCCAGTTACGTCTCACCCGAATCGCCGCCTCCTTTTGCCGCGCAGTATGCAACCGTGACGGTGGATACGGGGACCGGGCAGGTGACAGTGGATGAGCTGATAATGGCTGTTGATGGCGGGGTGATTATCAACCCGGTAACCGCCAGCGGTCAGGTTGAGGGCGGCATGGTGCAGGCTGCGGGCTATGCCGTGACCGAAGAACTGGCCTATGATGAACAGGGGCGGGTGGTGAACCCGCGCTTTGGCCCCTACTGGATATACCGCGCCGACGATGTCCCGGAGCTAACCACGATTTTTGTAGAAACCTACGAGGAGACCGGGCCATACGGGGCTAAGGCAGTCGCCGAGATCCCGTTGAATGGCGCAGGCCCGGCAATTGCCAACGCAGTCTATGATGCCGTTGGCGTCTGGATCAAGGATGCGCCGCTCTACCCTGAAAAGGTCTGGCGGGCGCTGCAGGAAGCCAATGCCTGATCGGGAGTTGTTTGAAGGCATAGTCGCTGCTGTAAGCAGTGGAAAGAATGTAGCGCTGGCCACCATCATCCGAGACAGGGGCTCGGTGCCGCGCCATACGGGCACCAAGATGCTTGTGTACCCTGATGGCAGCTTCAAAGGCACCATTGGCGGCGGAGAACTTGAACTGCGGGTGGTTGCCGACGCGCTGGCGGTACTGGAGAGCGGAAAGCCATCCATTGTGCATTATGAGCTGTCCGATCCGGCAAAAGGCGATCCCGGTGTATGTGGCGGGCAGGTTGATATTTTTCTGGAGCCGATGATGCCCGACCCAACTGTGCTGGTGATTGGCTGTGGTCATGTGGGGAAGGCAGTGGCAGAACTTGCCCACTGGCTCGGATTTTACGTGATTGTCACTGATGACCGCGAAGACCTGTGCAATCCCGAAACGATCCCGGATGCAGATAAGTATGTGGTTGCGCCGCCAGAGAGTATTGCAAGTGCGATTACACTGCACAACCAGACTTATATCGTGTCGGTTACCCGTGGGGTTCCCTTTGACGTTGCGATGCTGCCGGACCTGCTGAAGAGCCCGGCAGCCTACATCGGTGTGATGGGCAGCAAACGCCGCTGGGCAACCACAGTGAAGGGCCTGGCTGAAGAAAAAGGTGTGAGCAAGGAGCAGTTAAAGTCCATCCACGCACCCATCGGGTTGAATGTGCACGCCGAGACTCCCCGCGAAATCGCGGTGAGTATTCTCGCTGAGATCATCGCTGTACAGCGAGGAGAATGACGAAAGGACAGCCTTAACCATGTGGGAAAGCTACTTCACACCATCCACGCTGAACGAAGCTCTGGACCTCCTGCATCAAAACAACGGTCACGCCAGGGTTATTGCGGGTGGTACCGACCTGATCATTGAACTGGAGCGCGGAGTGCGAACAGGCGTGAAGGCATTGATCGATATCACACGTATTACCGGTCTGGATACTATCGAAATGCGTGAAGACGGCCTGATCCATATCGGCCCACTGGTCACACATAACAGGGTGGCAGGGTCGAGCTTACTGCGGCAGCATGCCCTGCCACTGGCTCAGGCCTCCTGGTGGGAAGCCTCGCCCCAGATACGCAACCGGGCAACTGTCGCCGGAAACCTGATCACGGCATCACCCGCCAACGATACCATTACCCCGTTGATGGCCCTAAGCGCGCAGGTGACACTGCAATCGATACGCGGGGTTCGCTCCATCGCGCTGGCCGATTTTTACACCGGTGTGCGCAAAACAGTCATGCAGCCTGATGAACTGCTGGTGGATATCAGCTTCAAGCCGCTAGACCCTGACACCCAGCGCGGCAAGTTCATCAAGCTGGGACTGCGAAAAGCGCAGGCAATCTCGGTGGTTAACGTGGCAGTTATTCTGACATTTGAGGGCAGATCGATCAGCCATGCCCGGATCACCCAGGGGAGTGTTGCGCCTACAATTATCTCATCACCGGAAGCAGAAGCGTTTCTTCAGGGTAAATCACTGACCGAGGACACAATTAACCGGGCTTCCGAATTGGCTGCCAGCGCCAGCCGACCCATTGACGATGTACGCGGTACGGCTGGTTATCGCCGGGAGATGATCCGTGTGCTCACCCGCCGGGCGCTAACCGCTATCATGGAAGGCGCCGAAGCAGAAGACCTGCCCCAAAACCCGGTCATGCTGTGGGGAGAGAGACAGGGATGCCCACCCTCACACCTGGAAGAAAGTATCACTCATAATGGTAATGACCCGATCTGGATAACGGTGAACAACCATGCCTACACCATCACCGGGGCTGCCCACAAAACGCTGCTGGACATGCTCCGCGAGGACATCGGGCTGACCGGGACCAAAGAAGGCTGCGCCGAGGGTGAATGCGGGGCCTGCACTGTTTTCCTGGATGGCATGGCGGTGATGTCCTGTCTTGTGCCTGCGCCGCGCGCCCACGGGTGCAGCGTGGTGACCATTGAGGGCCTCGCGGATGGGGAAAAACTACACCCACTTCAGGAGGCCTTTATTGCTGAAGGAGCCGTCCAGTGTGGTTACTGCACGCCCGGATTCATTATGTCGGGCGTCAAGCTCCTGGAGGAGCGCTCCTCGCCCTCGCAATGGGATATAAAACAGAGTATGGCCGGGAACCTGTGCCGGTGCACCGGTTATTATAAGATTATCCAGGCTTTTGAACGTGCTGTTCAACAAGCCCACCAGGAGGAGGAAAAGGAATCATGAGCCACCAGCAAATACCAAGAAAGCACCGTAATCCGTTCATACCTTTGCTTGGCTTTATCCTTCTGATTGTCATCGGCGGGGGCTCCTATCTGGTTGCTCCGGTCGCAACTGACTTTCTACAAACCACATCACTATCCATCAGAACCTGGTCCATCCTACCGCTGCAGTTTCCACCAGAATGGCCTTCCCTGGTCACCCATCTTGTGGTGGCGTTTGGCATATTTTTCGTGGTATTTGTGCTCCTGCTGCTGCTGGCCTTTCTCCTGATGAAACCGCCAGCCGATGAGCGAGATGTGAACATCGCAGAGCTCCGTGCTGAGCGGGATAAGAAGAGACGAAGAAAGTAAAAACCTATGGAGCGTACTGTCCCTCGGACTGACAGTGACGAGATCGATCTCTATATCCGGACTTATTACTCATTGCTGAGAAGCAGCGGCGAAGTTGCCATTGCTGCGCTGGTCGAATCGCACGAGGGCATGCTTTCGCTGCTGCACAGCAAAGCCGCTGAGCCAGAGCTGGATACCAGCGCTTTGATTTATACGTCCCTGCGCCTGCCATCCTGCATTGTGGACACGCAGTTGATTCTGCTTGGCCAGCGCTTTGATGTCTTTGAACGCTGGGGATACCCGGTCGACCAGTGGGAAAATGTATCAGCACAGGCACGCCGGCGACGGGCATACTATGATGGCGATAAAACGCTGGCGCTTTTCATCAGCAGCCGCTCAGATATCGATGATATTATTCCTGCTCTTACTGCCTACCAGATCGAATGGAACAAGCTCCACCGTTCTCTTGGTATGCCACAACCCCGCCAGTTTCTCGAAGCACTTGAAGACTGCCTGTTGACTGAGGATGAGCAGGCCGCGCTGGCTGCCGCCCTGGGCACCTCATTAGATGCTATTGAGCGGCTCTACGCAGCCTGGGGCGATCAAACGGTTCCCACCTTGCTGGCCATATCACAGCAACCCAAGCGCTTTGGCCTCCGGCTTCTGGCCGGCTCGCTTGCTGATTACCGCAAAGCGACCCGCTTCTGGTGGGACCACCTGCAAGAAGCCACACCTGATATTGACTATGAGTCACGCCGGGTTTATTTCGTCAGCAGCAACACACACAGCCTGGTGAACCTCTGGTCTGGTTTTGCTCTCCGTCAGCGCGACACACTGCGCAGGTATATGGAGGAAGCCCAGCACGCCGATTTGCTGGCCGAATACAATGATATTGAGGCCAATGCCATCCCCAGCAGCCAGGAAAATTTCCTGTATTACATCAACAAGAAATACCTGCAGGACAAGGGGGCAGAGGCTTATCAGAAGAAAGCAGATGACGAGACCCAGGTTGGGATACATCGCATCCTCAGCCAACATGGGTTTGAGCTGGATGCCCAGATCATTGAACTGGGTAAAGTCCGGTCGGACTGGATTGACCCGCGCCTGTGCCTCCCTGAAATCGAGGCGTTACAGGCCAGCAATGCGCTGATCCTCAATATCGACTATCCCCTTGGCCTGGCTGCCTATGAAATGCTCACTCGCATCTCGGAGAACGTTGGAAAGATCGCCGGTGTGTACGTGATGGGTAAATCTGCGACCCTGAATGGGCGGATTGGCGATGTGATGATCCCTACTGTTGTCCACGACGAACACACCGCCAATACATATCTGTTCAATAACTGCTTTGCCAATGATGATATTGCGCCCTACCTGGTTTACGGGACGGTGCTGGACAATCAGAAAGCCGTGACCGTGCGGGGGACCTTCCTCCAGAATGCGCAGTATATGGGCGTCTTTTACCGTGAAGGGTATACCGACATTGAAATGGAAGCCGGGCCTTACCTGTCAGCAGTTTACGAGCTGTTTAGGCCCAAACGCCACCCCCAGAACGAAATTGTTTCGCTGCACCCGGCAAGTTTTGACGTCGGTATTCTGCACTATGCCTCCGATAAACCGCTCAGCAAGGGCCGCAACCTGGGCACTGGCAGCCTATCCTACCGGGGTATGGATCCCACCTATGCTGCAGCAGTGGCTATCCTACGCCAGATTATCAGACGGGAAATCATGTTGCTGCCAGGCTCATCGAAGACTTAATTCACTCACGGGAGAATGCATCCATGCCGGCAAATGCCATTGGTAAAAATGTGTATCGAATTGATGCGCCGGGAAAGGTGACCGGAAAAACTCTCTACCCTGGCGATCTCAGCCGGGAAGGCATGCTGCATATGAAAATCCTTTTTTCAGACCGCGTGCACGCTGGTATCCGGTCGATTGATATACACGAAGCCAGACATCTACCCGGCGTTGTGGCGATATTCACTGCCAAAGATGTCCCGAACAACGAGTATGGGCTGATCCTGCCCGATCAGCCTGTCCTGTGCGGGCCAGGAAGCAGCAAGCCTGATGCTGATATAGTGCGCACAACCATGGATCAGGTAGCGCTGGTGGTTGCCGAGACAGAAGCGATTGCAGAACAGGCCTGTGGCCTGATCCGGGTGGACTATGAAGATCTCCCGGCGGTTTTTGACCCATTTGAAGCCATGGCTGATGGCGCCCCGCAGCTTCACCCGGATTCGCCCAATAATATCATCAAACACTACCGCATCCGGCACGGCGATATGGATGCGGGCTGGGCCGCCGCTGATGTGGTCGTTGATGGCACCTATACCACCTCGTGGCAGGAACACGCCTATCTCCAGCCGGAGGCCGGGCTGGCCTATATTGATGAGCAGGGACGGGTAACAGTCGAGGTGGCCGGGCAGTGGACTCATGAGGATCATGAGCAAGTCTGCCATGCGCTGAACCTCCCCCCCGACAAAGTGCGAGTCATTTACCCTGCCATTGGGGGAGCTTTTGGCGGTCGGGAGGATATGTCTGTCCAGATTGTGCTTGCGCTGGCGGCTATGAAGCTCCAGTGTCCGGTAAAAATTGTCTGGAGCCGGGAAGAGTCGATCAAGGGACACCATAAGCGCCATCCCTATACCATCAAAACCAAATGGGGGGCCACCCGGAAGGGAAAGCTGACTGCGGCGGAGATCGAGTTGGTCAGTGACAGCGGCGCCTACGCTTATACCTCGACCAAGGTGCTGGGTAATGCCACCCTCATGTGTATTGGCCCTTACCAGATTCCTAACGTACAGGTCGATGGCTACACCGTCTATACCAACAATCTACCTTCCGGCGCCTTTCGGGGATTCGGCGGCCCGCAGGCAGCCTTTGCTGCTGAGGCCCAGATGAACAAGCTGGCCGAAAAACTTGGTATGGACCCGATCAAGTTCCGTCTGAAGAACGTGCTGCATGATGGCGATATCACGCACGTGGGATCGCCGCTTCCCGAGGGAGTTACCATCGAGCAAACACTGGAAGCCTGCGCCCGGGAGGCAGGATGGCAGCCGACAGCGGATGGAAACTGGGCTAAACCACAGCCTGAGCGATCCCCGGTCCGATACAAACAACGCGGGATTGGGCTTGCATGCGGGTTGAAAAATATCGGGTTCAGCTTTGGCGCACCGGAAAACTGCGCCGCCCGGATTGAATTGCATGGTTCTGAGGGCATTGAGGAAGCCATCCTATATCACGCCGGTGCTGATGTGGGGCAGGGGGCGCACACCGTCTTCACCCAGATGGCAGCAGATGCTGTTGGCGTCTCATTGGACAGGGTTCAAGTCCTGGCATCTGACACCGCAACGTCAGGCAATTCCGGCAGCGCATCTGCTTCCCGTCTGACCTTCATGTCTGGCAATGCCATTCGGGGTGCGGCTGAACTGGCTCTGCAGGCATGGCATAACGAGGAGCGACCCGCTGTTGGCGATTTTGTGTACCGCCCGCCGGCGACCACCCCCTTTGACCCAGAAACCGGGGAATGTAATCCTAACTTTGCCTACGGGTATGTCGCCGAAGCAATTGAGGTTGAGGTTGACCTTGAAACCGGGCTGATCGATGTGCTCTCAGTGGTCTGCGCGAATGACGTGGGAAAAGCCCTGAACCCTCAGCAGGTTGAAGGACAGATTGAGGGTGCAGTTGTCCAGGCGCACGGATACGCAGTTCTTGAGCATTTCCAGATGCGCGATGGGCATGTGATGACTTCTCTGCTCAGCAATTACCTCATACCGGGTGTGCTGGATATTCCCGTTCGGGTGGAGTCGGTCATCCTCGAAAACCCGATCCCAATTGGCCCGTGGGGCGCGCGCGGCATGGGCGAGATGCCTTTTATACCTTATGCGCCTGCCATCACTGCTGCGATCCATGATGCGACCGGCATCTGGTTTGATGACATCCCGCTGACCCCCGACCGGGTTGTATCCCGGCTTCGCGAAGC
>JAFGNO010000055.1 GCA_016926985.1 Anaerolineae bacterium | reverse complement strand
GAGCACGGCCATCCCGATCATCCACCTTGTCGACGCGGCGAACCAGGAACTGATTGATCAGGGGAAGGGCGGCGGTGGCGGTGGGCGTGAAGGCTACTTCGATGTCCGGTCTGAGTTTGAGGACACTGCCTACTGGTCGGCGGTGGTGCGCACCGGGTCAGATGGCCTGGAAACGGTGACGGTCACCCTGCCGGACAATCTCACAACCTGGCGGATGGATGCCCGCGCGGTGACAGCGGACACCCTGGTTGCCCAGCAGACGGTCGATATTGTCGCGACTAAACCGCTCCTGATCCGCCCGGTTACGCCGCGTTTCTTTGTGGTTGCCGATGAGGCAACCCTGTCTGCGGTCGTGCAGAACAACACGGATGCCGCCATTGAGGCAACCGTGACCCTGGATGCCAGAGGCGTCGTCATGACCTCCAGCAGCATCACCCAGCAGGTCACTGTCCCGGCAGGAGGACGGGTGAGTGTAGAATGGGACGTGACAGTGTCCTATGAAGCTGACTGGGTTGACCTGGTCTTTATGGTGGAGGGTGGGGGGCTGTCCGACGCATCCCGCCCGCCACTTGGCGATCCGAATCATGAACAGATGCTCCCGGTCTATCGCTATGAAGTGCCTGAAACAGTCGGGACGGCAGGCCAGCTCACTGAGGCTGGCACGCGGGTTGAAGGGATCGTTTTGCCACCAACCTATGATATTCAGGCAGGGAGCCTTGACATCCAGATCGATCCGTCGCTGGCCTCCTCGACCCTTGCTTCGCTGGATTGGCTGAAGCATTTCCCCTACGAATGCACCGAGCAGGTAGTCAGTCGATTTCTGCCCAATGCGCTCACGCTCCGGGCATTCCGGGAATTCAACCTGACTTCCCGGGATATGGAGAACAACCTCCAGGAGCAGATGCAAATTGGCATCCAGCGCCTGTATGCCCAGCAGCATGCCGATGGCGGCTGGGGATGGTTTGTCGCCAGCCAATCGGACTCGCTGGTTACTGCCTATGTGGTGCAGGGGTTGCTGGCCGCACAGCAGGCGGACTACCCGGTCGAGCAGCGGGTGCTGGACGACGCGATCCGCTACCTGCAAAACCAGTTAGATGTACTTGCGCCGATGAGTGCATCCTATGTACTCGACCGGCAGGTGTATATCCTGTATGTGCTGGCCCAGGCAGGTGTTCCAGATGTCAGCCTGACCGTTCAGTTCTATGATGCGCGGCAGAATGTCCAGCACTATTCACGGGCGCTGCTGGCGCAGGCGCTCTACCTGATCGAACCGGATGATCCTCGCCTTGATAACATCAAGTCAGACCTGGTGAACAGCGCGATTATCAGCGCCACCGGCGTCCACTGGGAGGAGGAATACGCAGATCGGTTCCATTGGAACACCGATACGCGGTCGACCGCCATCATCCTCGATACCTTTGCCCGGCTGTGGCCCGACAGCGAGCTTGCGCCTAACATCGTCCGTTGGCTGATGACAGCGCGGAATGGCAGCCACTGGGAGACGACCCAGGAAACAGCCTGGGCGCTCATCGGCCTGACGGACTGGATGATTGCCTCCGGTGAGCTGTCCGGTGACTACGCATGGAGCGTTGAATTCAATGGACAACCTGCCGCCTCTGGCCAGGTGACAGCCTCAAATGTGACTCAGGCCACGCACATAGCGTATACGGTAGACCAGTTCCTTGATGATGCCGTCAACCGGCTGGTTATTGAACGAGGTGAGGGGAACGGGCAACTCTACTACACTGCTCACCTGACGGCCTACCTGCCGGTTGAGGAGGTGCCTGCGCTGAACAGGGGGATTGTTATCTCAAGGCGCTATCTCGATGCCGAGGGGAACCCGGTGACCGGGGGGGCGGTAGGAGACACACTCACGGTTGAGGTGTCCGTGATCACAGCCCGCGACCTTTACTATCTTGTGGTTGAAGACCCCTTGCCGGCGGGTGCTGAAGCCGTTGATACCAACCTGCTCACCGAGTCTCAGCTCAGTGAGCGCCCAACACTGGAACTGGATGACCCGCTGCGCTGGGGCTGGGGATGGTGGTGGTTCTCAGAAGTTGACCTGCGGGATGAAAAGGCCGTCCTCTACGCCGACTTTCTGCCTTCCGGGACTTATGTTTTTTCCTACCAGATCAGACTGGGCATACCGGGCACCTACCGGGTAATCCCATCAACAGCGCGTGAGTTCTACTTCCCGGAGGTTTACGGTCGCGGCGAGGGGTTGTTGTTCGAGATTGAACCATAACGTCCGGGATTTGCGGATGATATACAGACTACCGGGAACCATCCCGGTAGTCTGTGTGCCAGTTGGCCTTTTCCAACATGTAGTATAGACTGAATGTCACACCACATCTGGTCAGCTTTATCCTTTTGGTTATGGCGATATGGGAGAATGACATATGGAAGTGCAATTAACCACCTATCCGGTCGAAATGTATACAGCCAGCTACCGCTACGATGGCGAGTTCACACCCCGTGGGAATCCGGTTGTATTTCTCAATGACCAGTCGGTTACCACATTTGCCATCCGAAATGTCTCCGTCATTCCACTCATGGCCGGGGCGCGGCTCGGCGAGATGACCCTCCCTGAAGTGTTTGTTCCCAAGGCACAGATTCAAGTCATATTGATCGGGGATTTTGGGCCACAGGAAGCTGCCTTGCGGCCCAAACCCATCCGTCTGGTGTGCTTCACCGAAACGTACGCGATCCGCGCAACTTTCCATGTGGGCCATGAAACCAATGCAGGGGACGTGTTTTCGACGCCGGGGCCTTTCCTGCCAGCGACTGAAGCGGCGATATTTTCCATCCGCTCGCTGACACACGAGATCAACGGTGAGGCGGAACTGCTCTATGTGCATAAGGACGCTGTGCGGTTGTTTCACCCTGAATAGGCCACAAATTCCCGGCTTGCAAGCTACTGAAGGGCTTCCTCAAAAGCAAAGAGCGCAGCGGTCCCACCTGTATGCCAGAACAGGATCCTCTCGCTCATCTTGAACGTGCCATGTCGCACCATATCCAGCAGACCACCCAGTGCGCGTCCGGTATAGACCGGGTCGACCAGGATGCCCTCCTTTTCGGCCAACAGGCGTATGGCGTCCCGTTCCAGGTTACTCACCACCGCATATCCCCCGCCAAGATAGCTGTCGTTGATGATGATGCTGGCAGGGTCCGGGGCCCAGTCCATCTCCAGCAGTTCTGCCCCCTCACTCGCCAGTTGGGCGACACGCTCTCGCAGGCTGTCTTCCTTTTTGTCCACGCTGATCCCCACCAGGTCAGCCTTCCCGGTCTTCCCGACCAGTTCAGCGCCCAGGAGCATCCCGGCCTGAGTTCCTCCCGACGAGGTAGCGAAGACATGGGTTTCCATTCGCCCGATCCCTTCGATCTGCTCGGCTGCTTCAAGCATGGCGCTCACAAACCCCATGATACCCGTTGCGTTAGAGCCACCATAGGGGATTAAGTAAGGCTTTTTACCCGCCTGGTGAAGGGCTTCTTCAACCTCTGTGAGCTTCTCGGTATAGGGGGAGCACTCATCTGTCCAGTGGATATGAGCACCCAATAGCCGGTCGATCAGTACATTGCCTCGCTGCTTTTCGGGTGCTTTAGCACCCGGGGAAAAGAGCACCAGATGGGGTTCCACGCCACATTTGCGAGCGGCTGCGGCTGTCTGCCGGGCATGGTTAGACTGTGTGGAGCCGGCAGTGATGACGCAGTCTGCGCCAGACTCAAGTGCCGATGCCATCAGGTATTCAAGCTTGCGGGTCTTGTTCCCGCCGGTTGCCAGCCCGGTCTGGTCATCTCGCTTGATGTAGATCTCAGGCCCACCGAAATAGTTGCTCAGGTTGGGCAGGAATTCGATGGGAGTGGGAAGCTGTGCCAGCGAGACACGGGGAAGTGAATCCAGTTTTTTTCTGCTCATTGTCTGCTCTGTTCGCTGCTATGAAGCCGCCTGCGCGCGGCAAACTGCATCACGCTGATAAGTAAAGGCATGACTTTAGTATACAACGCATAGCCAGCTTTGCTGGCCGGGTAATCCCACGCGCCGATGCGGCGTACCACCGTTCCCCCAAAGCCCTCTTTGAAGCGAAAAACACCGGCAAGTGGGTCATTTTCATCGTCGAAATTTTCTGGCGCGCCCCAGAAATCGTAGACCGTCATGCCCTGCCGCTTGGCCCAGCGGATGGCTTCCCACTGGAGCGCGTAGGTTGGCATGCGATGCCGCTCATCGTTTGAAGATGCGCCGTAGAAATACCAGGCGCGTTTCCCGAATCCGAAAATAATGACATGGGCGATAGGCTGACCGCGAAATTCTGCAATGATCGCCTGCGCCAACCCGGCCTTCATAAAATCGGCCCAGGCTTTCCGGTAGTATGCCAGTGGGCGGATTACAAAATCATCCCGCTGTGCTGTTTCCTTGTATAAAGCAAATAGTGCGTCCAGATCATTGATATCCCCAAACCGGATAGTGATATCGCGCCGGGGGCCAAGGCGGACGTTGTAGCGGGTTTTTTGCTTCATATCCAGCAGGATCGCTTCTTCTGTCTGCCGGAGATCGATGATCTGTGAATTCCGGAATTGAACCTGATCCGGCGAAAACCGGAACCCGGATTGCTCCCATTCCTGCTGGAGTTGCAGCCCCAAGTTGTCGGTGCTGGCGCCAGGTGTGCCCGGTATGCCTGTGCCGATTACCACATCCGGGTCAATTTTGATGAAGATCGTTCTCCGATCATGCGCGTAGCGCTTGATCGCTGCAATCACCTCTTTGCGCAGCGCCTCATTGGTATAGTCCAGCACCGGACCTTTGGGCACGTACATGATCCGGAACGGGCCTTCCTGGCGGGTCAGAATCTGGGCCATTGCCACTGCCGTGTTTTGATGCATGAAGGCGATACGTTGTGGCTGCCAACCGGTCGTTTCCGACTTAAAGGTGCCCCATTCCCAGGTTTGCAGCACATGGGCATAGGGCAGGAGTGCAAGGGTGGCGTTCCAGGTATCGCGGTCTTTGATGGTTAAAGCGTGGAGTTGCATGAGGTTAGTGTAACAGAAATCGTCCGGGCTGTCGTGTTCTGGTTGATTGACGGCAGCAGGTTATGACATTCTCCGGATGAAGAATGTATACAGACGGTACAGCAGGGGATTGTAGACTCGATCCCACGCGCCGACCGTACGATAGACCCGCCCGCCAAATCCCCGCTTGAACCCGTATACGCCCCACAGCCCATCGGATCGCTCTTTGAACTGCGCTTCCAGGGTTTCTTCGGGGGCATCGGGAATGCCCCACAGGTCATAGGTCAGGCAGCCACGGCGGCGCGCCCAGCGGATCGCTTCCCACTGTAAGGCGTAGGTGGGCATCAGGCTACGTGCGGTGTTAGAGGATGCCCCGTAAAAATACCAGGATCGGTGGCCTAAGCTGAATACAAACAGCCCGGCAACGTCTTCATCCTGATAGGAAGTCATCAACAGCGCGGCATGTTCGGGTACAAAATGATCATAGACGGTCTGGAAGTAGGCCGGGCTGTGGGCGCCGAACTGGTTGCGTTCGCTGGTGGTCTGCATCATACGGCAGAATGTATCGAGATCGCCGCGCTCCCCTTCACGGACAGTGATCCCACTGCGGTAAGCCACCCTGATTTTCCGTCTTGTTGAGCTGCTCATCCGCATCAGGACTTCATCATTATCCCCTTCAAGATCCCCCTCAGGACCTTCCAGGTTGATAATGATCGTGTTTGGCGGCTGCACGGTCTGCACCGATTCGCGAAAGGCGAGAACCTGAAGCTGCTGCCTGTTTGCCGGTGAGTCGGCAATATCTGGCTCGATTTTTAGGAGGATAGAGCGATTCTGGCGAGCCAGTTTGTCGATAGCTGCCAGCAAGGATTCAAACTGGCCCGGATTACTCCAGTCTGCCACCGGCCCACGCGGGATGTAAGCAATACTTCCGAGGCCCAGCGGCAGCTTCCGGAACAACAACAGCGCGCCGGATTGGATCTGCCCTCCTTGATCCACCGCCGGCAGGACTTCATAGCGCCAGCCAAAAGCCTGTTTTAGCGCGCCCCACCGCGAGAGCTGCAGCAGATGTCCCCTGTTAGCTTGAACGAACAAGTCCCATGACGCATGATTTGTGGACGGTTCCGTTTTTTCAACCATAGGACTCATTATATCCATTCATTCGCTGGTTACGAACAAAAAAACAGCCAGGCGGCTGTTTGATTCTTGTGGACCTGTGCTTGATGGGTCATGCCCACTTACTCAGCGAATCGATCAGGTATGCTACTACCTCGTCATGGTCAATCTCTGTTTCCGGGTTACCCAGACACTGCCCGGCATACTCACGCATTACTGCCAGGCCAGCCTGCTGCACCGCCGAGCGGATGGCAGCCAGTTGTTGGATGATGTCGCGACAGTCCCGGTGCTCATCCAGCATCCGCTGAATGCCGCGCACCTGTCCTTCGATCCGCTTCATGCGGTTTGCGATGCTCTCGCGTGTTTCCTCTGACTGGATATGCATGGTTATACTGTGCTTGATAAGGCAGAAACAGCGCACACGGCGCTGTTAACCTGAGGCGCGTCAACCAACCGGCCCGCAGGCTGCGGTCGATTGATACCCACCCGACAGGCTGCTGCCCTTCATCCCACCGATCAGCGAGATACGCCTTTTGGCGTGGGCGTTGCCACATTTAGGGCAGGGTTGGCGTTTATCCGCATCGCTGAACCCGACGCGCTTTTCAAACGATTGGCCGCATCCCGGGCAATCATACTCATAGAGTGGCATACGGTGATCATCCTCCCGATAAATATACCGGGGGGGAGTATATATCAGGTGACCAATTCCTGCAACAGTGATATAAATACGGTACAAATATGAACGATAGTTCATATTTCCTATCGCAGCCTGCCCGATAATCGGGTACGATTGATCGAACGAAATGGATTGAGAGTATGCGCTGGTTCTTTAATGCGCTCAGGCGCACCTGGTCGATAGCCAAAAAAGAATTCGTCCACATCTGGATGGATCCCGGCGCGCTGTTTCTGGTGGTTGCTGCGCCGGCAGTGCTGCTGACTCTTCTGGCTTATATTTTTACGTTTGATGCCGGCGACAGCGACATTGCGGTGGTCGATATGGATCAGACACCCCAGTCCTCTGAGTATGTGCGCTGGCTCACGGCAGATGGGCATATCACCGTCACGGCCAGCCCGCGCAGCTATGATGAGGCTGTCAGGCTGCTTGAAAATGGGCGCGTCAATTCGGCGCTGGTCATACCGCCGGGCTTTGGCGCTGCGCTGTCTGGCGGCGGGCTGGCTTATGTCCACAATATCGTAGATGGGGTCGACGCGGGTGCTGCTCGCCAGGTCATGGGGGCAGTGGAAACTCGTACACACCTTTTTGCCGCGGAAATGGGGGTGGGCGGAGCCCCCCCGATTGATGTTCGAGCGCGCGTCTGGTTCAATGAAAACCTGTCCTCCCAGCATTCAATGGTTCCTGGCCTGATGGCGCTTGTGTTGATCCTGCCCGGAATGGCGGTTGCGCTTGGCGTGACCAGGGAGAAAGAAACCGGCACGCTGGAGCAGCTGGTGACCACCCCGGTGCTTGGTTCGGATGTGCTTTTGGGCAAAATCTTCGTCTATGTGTCGCTGGGCGTGCTGAGCGCGCTGATTGCGCTGGGTGTGTCGCGTTTATGGTTCGGGGTTCCTTTTCGGGGAAGCTTGCTTCTGTATATCCTTGCTACAGCCGCATATTTGCTTGCCTGCATGGGCTTCAGCCTGATCGTTGCTCACTTTGCCCGTTCCCAGCAGACGGCAATGGTTATCATCCTGCTGATGCTGTTCATGCCCGGGTTTTTGATGAGCGGTCTTTCTGACCCGGTTGATCCATCCAACTTTGGCTCCTGGTTATTTGCCCAGTTTCTACCCACCACACACTACATCTATATATCACGCGCCATTGCCCTGAAGGGTTTGCCGATCACCGCTTACCTGTTTGACTACGGTGTCCTGCTGGTCATGGGGATTCTTTCGGTTGCAGTTGCCGTTACCTTATTCGAGAAAAAGCTGGGCTGAGTGCCTTTATGCTGAATCGCCTGTTTTCGATTATTACAAAAGAACTGATCCAGTTCTCGCAGGATCGCCTGCTTTTGCTTTTTACATTGATAGCGCCGGTTGTTGAGCTGATCCTGATTGGTGGCGGGGCGAGCGGAGGATTATCTGACATCAGTATGGCGGTCATTGACCGGGACCGTTCGGAACTGAGCCGCACCCTGATTACTGTTCTGGATAACACCGATGAGCTGTCGGTAAATTACTACCCGGAGGATTTTGCCGAGGCAGAGGTGTTGATCGACAGGGGCGATGTCAGTGTGCTGCTGAGTATTCCTGAGCAATTTGGTTCCGATCTGGGCTCTGGTGTTCCGGTTTCTGTCCAACTGATCATTGATGGATCAAATGTGCTGGTTGCAGCCGAGTCCCTGGGGGTTGCCCAGGCGGCTATTGAAAGCACAGGTTGGGAAATTGCGCTTGCCGCTTATGAAGGCATTGCGCCCCGGCGCGGAATAGAACTTCGGCAGGAGGCGCTCTACAATCAGGCCCTCGAATCCAGACCCTATGAACTGACGGCGATGTTTTGCTTCATTATGCTGGAAGTGCTTGCTCTGGTTGCGGTTATGTCGATTGTGCGCGAGCGCGAGATCGGGACGCTTGAACAGGTGACCATCACCCCGATCCGCCAGTACGAACTGCTCATTGGCAAGGCAGTGGGGCCAATGATCATCACATTCATGAACTTCACGATCATGTACACGCTCCTGATCTTTATGTTCAAAATCCCGATGCGCGGATCGTTGTTGCTGATCCTTGTGATGACCCTGATCTATATGGTTGCTGAGGTCAGCGTTGCCCTGATGATCTCCGCTATCTCACGAACTCAACAGCAGGCCATTACGATATTGTTTATCTATATCATGGTTGCTCTGACCATGTCGGGCTATATGGTGCCCACCACCCGGCTGCCCCCTGTCCTGCGCTCAGCGGCCAGCATCCTGCCGGTGCGGCATCTCATCGAGATCATGCGCAGTATTATGCTAAAGGGGGCCGGTATCGCTGAACTCTGGCCCAGTATTGCGGCCCTGTTCATTTTGGCGGCAGCAGTCAGTACGATTACCATTTTATCCCTGCGTCGTCTTGGACGGTAGCTCACAGCAGCTTTCTGAAACATTCATCAAGGTTGTTGACTCCAGCCCAGCCTGTGATACCATTCACCTATCAAGTCGTGCGATGATCTTAAGGAGAACCGGATGCGGATAATCTCTGTCTTTAAGCGCCTTGTCATTGTGATGCTGGCCCTGATGCTGGTCGGCTGCTCGGTATTCTCCAGTAGTGTATCCGGGCCTGAATCGCCGTCCCTGTCTGCACTGGAGACGGAGCCACCAGCAGGGCAGGGTGATGAGACCGAGGCTCAGTCTGCCCCTTCACTGGCAGCGACCTCGACTCCACTTCTGGAGACGGAGACTCCCGAACGCAGCGAGCCTCTGGAGGAGGAGATCGTAATCCTGTACAGCCGGGCGGGTCAGGTCTGGGCACTGGATATCCAGCAGGGCACTGAACGCCAGCTTACTGAATTTGCAGCCGACTCGGTGATCCGGGAAATGATTCCCTCGCCTGACGGACGTTACCTGGCAATGGTGCTGAATGGCAGCTTGCTCCATATTCTTGATCTGGAAAGCACCCTGCTTATTGAGAGCATCGACGCAACCCCGGATCTTCTGGGATCGCTGATTTGGTCACCGGGCAGCACTGCGGTGTATTACAAACAGGTGGTTATCGATCCGGATACTTCTGCCCCTATCGGCACCGAGCTGTGGCGAGTAACAGGTGAGCCAGCGGCAGGGGCGGTCAGGTTGTTTGGGCTTGAGGAGGCCAATGGACGTGACCTGACCCCACTGCTGGCTTTGCCGGCAGGGCATCTTGTGGTGTCCGCGTCAAGCAATGATGAGGTCCCAACTTACTTCCTCCTTGCGGAGGGAGAGCTGTCGCCGCTTGGCTTTGGGCCGTTCCAGGGTGGGACAATCTTTGATTTTCTGCCAGATACGTACAGGCTTCTGGTCGCCGATCCCGGGCATTCGGCTATTTATGCGGTGACTCTGGTCCTGTTTGAAGGGTTGTCAAACCCGGTTCTGCTGACCCCGGACGAGGATGCCATCTATCTATCCGCCCGCTTTGGCGAAGACCTCACGCGCGTGCTGGTCCGCCGATCTCGTGGATCAGCAGGGGTTGAAGTTTGCGTTGTCCCTGCTGATGGCTCAACTGATCTGCGGGTGCTGCCTGTTGAACCGGGATATACTGCCCTCGCTGCTGAATGGCTGGACTCCAGACGGGTGGTAATCCAGATGTG
>JAFGNO010000054.1 GCA_016926985.1 Anaerolineae bacterium | reverse complement strand
TGTCATGATCCCCCAGGAGTTCGCCAGGTGTTCAGCAGGGTCAAAGCTGATCGGTATTTCGTAGCCGTCTTGCAGCAACTGGGCATCTTCCAGGCGTTCCAGCTTGAATGTGCGAAGCTCTTTTGCCCAGTCATCATAGCCAATCACATACAATCCCCCTGCAGGGGAAGGCTCCAGAAGATAGGGAGAGAGTGTGCGTTCTCGAACCTGTCCGCTGCGCGGGGATCGATACCACAGCTTTATTTTTCTGTTTTCTGCCCAGCCCATTGCAATTGTCTCAAGAATTTTTACGTAAGTATGGTTGATCGGGCGGTTCTGGATTGATTCGGCGGTTTTGGAAGTGTGGGTTGCCAATGGGTCTGGAAATGTTGCAACCAGCTTGTTCAATGCCGAGATAATGTGAGGGTTGTGCTCATCGGCATGCCTGGATAGAAGCCGAGAAGCGATATAGAGTGCGACAGCTTCGTGAAACTTTAGACGCACTGTTGCCAGGTATTGTTCTCGGATTATGCCATATCGATTTTGGTCCTGCCAGAGTGGCACTCCGGAATCGGAGAGGAGTGAAATGTCGCGGTAGATTGTTCTCCGGTTGACGTTGCAGGCTGCTGCCATCTCAGCGACCCGAAGGCCGTGAGGATTTCTGAAGAGAAGGTTCTCAATATGCCTAAGTCTGGCAGCTCGACTCAGTGCGCGGTTCATTGGGACTCTGCTGGTGATGGATAGAATTCTACAACCAATTGGTTGTTCTGGTTATAGCGGTAAACTGCGTGGAAGATAGCCTGTTCGTCGGATAACACACGTGGTAACAAGTGGGGAATGTCCTCCACAAGATCTTCAGCGGGGAGGGTGTCCCAATGTACCCATTCTGGCGATCCTTCGTGAGAAGATGTAACTGCTAGGGTGGTGCTTTCTCCGGAAAAAACAAATAGCAAGATACCCGTTGAGGGGTCTTCGGTTTGTATGTTGATGGTTCCACAGAGATGAAGATTATTTACTGTTGGTAAACCAGCCTCTTCACGAACTTCACGGAGTGCAGCCTCAATTATTGTTTCCCCTGATTCAATATGGCCTCCTATACCGTTATATTTGTTTGGCCAGATTTTTTTATTGGGGGCGCTTTTCAGGAGCAGCCCTTTGTCCTCGTAAGTGACGAAGACAAGTGTACGGGGAATAACGCGATATCGACCAGATGAGGATTTGAAACCCTGCTCTTCAATGCCCATTGATAAGAAGCTCTGTAAACAGTGATTAGATTGGGTGTGGTGTGATTATATTGGCATGGATTTGGTCGTGCAATATGTCTCACTTTCGGAAATGTATCGTTTGGATATAATGCTTTCAGAATACAAAGGAGCTTGTGGTTCATATGGAAAAACGTAAGCAGTGGAATGGTCTTCTGCAATATATTGTGCCGCTTGTTTTGATTGTCGTCTTGCTTTTTACCTGCGAGCCGGTGATTGCACAGGAGAAAACCCTGCAGTGGCATCGTTGGGATGTGGATATTCAGATCAATGCAGATGGTACATTTAGGGTCTGCGAAGAGTTTGAGATCCAGTTTATAGGCGGGCCATTTACCTTTGGATATCGGGATATTCCTGTCAATCAGTTTGAGGAAATTGTTGATGTGAGTGTGCATGAAGGATCAACAGTATTTGTCGAAAGCAGGAGCGAAAACCCTGATACCTATTATGTGACATCGGATAGAGAAGAATATGTTATTAACTGGTTTTATTCTTCAACAAGCGATCAAACGCGGATATTTATAGTTGAGTATACCGTTATTGGGGGCATTATTATTAATGATGAAGTTGGAGATCGTTTGTTCTGGAAGGCTATTGGATCGGATCATGCGTATCCAATTGGCAGTTCTACTGTTGTGGTGAGAATGCCACCTGGGGCGGTGGTGGACACAACAATAGGACCTGCTTTGTTTGGGGTGGATGGAAATTATGAAGTAGCTTCTGATGGGTCATATGTCAGGTATGAGGCGAAGGATATTGTCGCTTATCGAGAGATGGAGGTGGGGGTAAGGTTCCCCCATGGATTTGTCCCCGACGTCAAGCCGTCATGGCAAGAGGCTTATGAGCGTGAACAGCAGTGGAATGACACCTTGCGTCCTGTATTTAACCTGCTGATTGGAGCAGCGGGTTTTCTTATCCTGATTGGCGGTGGTCTGGGAATATATCTTCTTTGGGTATTCCGCGGACGGGATCCAAAGGTGGGGATAGTTCCGGAATATTTAGCGGAACCGCCAACAGATTTGAGGCCTGGCCTGGTGGGAACGCTGGTAGATGAAAAGGCTGATTTGCAGGACATTATTGCGACGTTGGTACACCTGGCAAGCTGTGGCGCTTTGGATATGCAGGAAGAAGAGGAAAGCTCCGTATTTGGTTTGGCAAAAGCAAAAAAGTTCACGTTCAGGAAGAACTCATCTTATGAGGGCGATCTGACAAAATATGAAAGCACATTGCTTAGAAAAGTATTTGGTAGTTCGGATAGTGTTGAACTGACTGATTTGCAAAATAAGTTCTATACGGCAATCTCTACATTGCAGAAACAACTGTATGAAGAGGCAGTTGCACAGGGCTTGTTTAGAAAGAGTCCGAAAGCTGTCCGTTCACAGTGGCTTGGGATGGGGATATTGGGAATTATTCTTTCGATTGGGGTTGGAATGTGTACTTCTGCAGCCCTGGCAAGTCGGGTGGACACAGTACTTTGCCCGTTTATTGCCATGGGGCTGGTTTCTCTGGTTATAGCAGTTGCCAGCCGCGTGATGCCCGCTAAAACAACAAAGGGAGCGGAGGAAAGCGAGAAATGGAAGGCTTTCAGGACATATCTGAAAAATGCCGGGCGTTACAGCAATCTCGAGGAAAACAAAGAAGTATTTGAAAGATACCTGCCATATGCTATTGCCTTTGGCTTAGAGCGGTCGTGGATCAATCAGTTTAAGCGGATTGAGGGAACTCCTATTCCTCACTGGTATTACCCGGCAAGTGTGCCTTATCATGGGGCTACACGCAGAATGAGAAGGGGCGGGGATAGCAGCAGCGGATCAGGGCGAGATCTTCGATCAGAAGCTGTGGGATCAGGCCTTTCATTGGATGGGATGAGTGATTCGGTATTCGGGGGGCTCAGCGGTATATCGGAAGGGCTGTTTTCAATGCTGAACAGCACAGCAAGTGTTTTTCAAAGTGCGCCATCGTCATCAGGGTCTGGCGGATTTAGTGGGGGCGGATTCTCTGGTGGTGGGTTTAGTAGTGGTGGAGGCGGTGGCGGTGGTGGGGCCGGCTTTGGATAAATTGAGTGCCAGTAAGGAGTTGAAAGAATGTTGCGGACTACAGGTATAATCCTGATTATTACAGGATTGGTGATTGGCGTTATAGGGATGGCTTTTTTATTGGCGGGCCTGGTTCAGGGATCGATAAGTGTTCCGGGTATGTTGTTGGGAGCGGTGATTATATTGTTTATTTTAGTCATTCCACTGGTGGCTGGTGGCGTTGTGCTGATGGAGAAAAGCAAAAAGGAGGGTGTTGAAAATAAGGAGGCTGAGGATCTTAGGATGATTCTCGATATGGTGAAAACGCGTGAAGAGGTTACAGTATCTGATGTGATTATTGAACTGGGGTCTGATTTACCAGCTGTGCAACAGATGATATATAAGCTTGTAGGTATGCAACTATTCAGCGGATATGTAAACTGGGATGAGGGTGTGTTGTACTCTATGGAGGCAAGCGCAATTAGAGACTTGAAGATATGTAAAAACTGTGGTGGGGAGGTTAGCTTTGCAGGAAAGGGTGTTGTACAATGCCCATATTGCGGGACTGAATATTTTATATAGACAGGTTGATAGGGGGAACTAAATGGCAGACTTTTTTCAAAAGATAACGGAAAACCAGGGGACAGTAGAGGACCTGGTAAGAAAGATTCCTGGCTTCAAGGGATACTTTGAGAAGCAGGATCGACGTGCTGCTGACGAGCTGTTGAGGGAACAGATAGGGAGGGATTTCGAAGAACTGCTTGGGCGGTTTACCGGGCTGCAGAAAGAGATCGTTAGCAGTGGTGGTATTATGCATATGGAGCGGGTGCAGGGAATAGATACAAAGCTGCGAACTTTTATTGACAGAATTGCTGCAGCGGCAGAAGGTTATGCCAGTTTGTTTGATGCAATTAAGGTTGATGAAGAAGCACTGGCAAGACTCTATGCATTTGATATGGCATTGCTGGCATATAAAGAGCAGTTTGCGCAGGGGCTGGATTTGCTTGAAGAGATGTTAGGCACTGATGGCTTGGTCAGTGTGCTCAGGCAATTAGACTCGGTGGTTACTGAATCGAACAATACATTTAAACGCAGAGAAGAGGCTATTATTGGCCTTGCGGAAGAGTAAAGTTAAAAGTTATTAACAAAATGGAGACGACAAAATGGCAAGGATATTAGATCTTGTACAGCATCCAAATGTTGGAAAAGAAGAGCTGGCGTATCGTGAACCACAGGGAGGGAGTGGGGATTTCAGGATAGGTTCCCAGGTTGTTGTAAGGGAGAATCAAGCGGCAGTTTTTGTAAGAGGCGGGAAGGCTCTTGATGCGCTTGGTCCGGGTACGCATACGATTACTACGGCAAATATTCCCCTGCTGGTAGATTTGATCGGAAAAGCATTTAATGATCAGTCACCATTCACTGCAGAGGTATATTTTATTAATGTTGGTGATTTTCCGCAGGTCGGGTGGGGAACAACGCAGCCACTGGCCCTGGAAACACCTGGTAGGGGGCTTGGTTGGCTGTTGCTGCAAGGCCATGGGGTGATGGATATAAAGATTAGCGAACCGCAGAGGTTTGCTACGCAGTATGCGATTGGGAAGCCAATTGTAAGGTTGGCTGATATAAAGGATCGGCTTTTAACCATGGTCCTGGGCGAGTTGCAGGATGTGATTGCAACGAATGTGCCTGGTGATTTGATGTCGCTGAATCGTATGATAAGCGAAGTTGAAGCAGTCACATTGGCTCAGTTGCGTGAAAAATTTGAAGCGGTTGGTGTTACGCTGAAAGCCTTTGAAATGAAGCCGTTGTCAGCTGCTAAAACGACGGCAGAAGACTTGAGGAATATGGGCTTGTTGGATCTTGCAACATACCAGGGTCTACAGGCTGCGGATGCCATGCGTGATGCAGCACAGAATCCAGGTGGGGTGGCTGGCGCAGGTGTTGGCCTTGGAGCTGGATTGGGGTTAGGTCAAATGATGGCTGGTGCATTTCAACAACAGCAACAGCAGACCCAGTCACAGCCAGCACAGCCGGAAACGGCTCAATCAAAGAGTCCAACGACAAAGACTGAAATAATGGCGTTAATAGACAGTTTAGATATGCGTTTGGCTAATGGAGAAATAACGGAAAGTGCATATGAGCGATTGGTGGAGAAGTGGCAAGAGAGATTGGATGAAATGGAGTGAGCTGGAGGAATGAAAAAAGGGCCATCCTTATTGGATGGCCCTTTTTGATTCTGGAGGGTTGGAAAAGAGATATGGAGAGCCGTCTGCACCAACAGAGGCGAGGAGCTCAGTTGACTTCAGAATTGCTATCGTCGTCATCAAAGAAGGCTTTCATATATCGTTGAGTGGTGGAGGGATCAGCATGCCGGGCCTTTTGCTGAGCTTCCGAAATGTCATTGGAAGAGGAAAGAATGTTGTATACATAGTAGGCACGAAATGTTTCGGGACTGATGGATTGGTTAGTTTCAGAGAGATATTGTCTGTCGTAAGTGTCAAGAGCTAAATCGGAGAACTGGATAACGATATTTGATGCGGTCCAGCGAGATATAGGAAGTACTTTTGACCCTGAACGCTTGTCATGCCTGGAAAACAGTGGAAGGTCTTTGGAGGGAAGGTGCTTTTGTTTTCTGTCAAAAGGTTTTCGTTCAGCCAGATAGGAAGAAAGAAGAATGGCGCTTTGTGTAGATAATGGCAGTGAAAGGGAACGAGACAGGGAAAGTGATTGCGAATCGGGTTTAAATTGGTTTTTACGGAGTGAACAGATTTCTGATACCTTAAGACCGGTATCGGCAAGACATAAGATAAATGCCCTGTCACGAAGATGACGAAGCGTTTCGCGAATATTATCGGGGTCGGCAATGGGCGGGCTACTGAGTGCAAGACGAATGATCTTCTGGATTATGTCGACAGGGGGTAATGAAATATTGTGAACTTTAGGACGACGGAGGGAACTGACCATATCTTTAATATGGGCAAGATCAAAGGATGTCCAGTTGCGCGAGTTAGTGAATTCGATGAAGTCTATGATTGCACGTGAATAAAGGTGCTCGGTTTCGACGGATTTTGTTGATTGCAGGTATACCAGGTAGTCTGACAACCACCCTACTCTAAATGAAGGGATAGGGGTGATATTTGGGTTGATGTTGAAAGTGGTTTTTATAAAACTGTCGAAAAGATTAAATGATTGAGTGTAGGCAGATACAAGATGTTGAGACGAGGTGCGATTTAGATGGATGAGGTATGTTGAGAAAGCATCGGTGATTGTAGGAGTAAAGCCGTTATACGACATGATAATCTCCAGGATTTTGTAAGGAAATAAGGGAAATGTTAAATGGAATGAAAATGAAATTGCCAGAAAAGAAGTAAATATGGGTAATCGGCATTTATTATTATACATACCCCATGGTTTTGGTCAAATGAGGTATAGAAATGCCGACGATTTCGTGTAGTATATTTTGATAGTGGAAAGTTTGGTGTAACAGGGTTTGATAATTGCGATGTCACTACACGAAGTTCGCTGGGTTTGCTCGCGGGGAAGCTGGTTGTTTGAACAAGCAGTTGAGCGAGCGAGCAGAAACACACTGGTTATTGATTACATGCTGTCGATACGCATCCCCCTACTCCGACAAGGGGATCGATATTTATTTATATGAGGGCGGATGATCCAGTGATACCATTGTCGTGAGCCTCTTCGGTTAAGTTGTCGTTTTGCAACCATCAACTTTACCCGAACTGGCTCTCATTTTTCGGGCTGGGATTTATGCCCCACCCTCATTTATATCAATTCTTGACAACCCAATCGACTGCATATAGTTGCTGACAGGGAAATGGTCATTTTCAATGCAAGGCTATCATAGTCGGTGAATGAACCTATATCTGTCACTACACGAAGTGCGCCGCCAAACCCTGTCAGATCAAAATATCGGTTATAGAGTGCAATATTTTCAGGAGCACTTTCCCATATCTCTTCATCGGGTTGGTCGCCAATTCCGGGAAATCGCAGCCCCCTGGGCCATATTTTGGTCGATTCTCCCACTCCATAGCCAGGCTTACCAATTGCGCTTGAATATGCAGCTATGAGAGATGTACCCAGTTTGTTCACAATCCCATCGGGCAGCACACTATCAAATCCGACAACCCAGGCACAGCAGTCATTCATTAACGCGCCGGCGGCGGCATCCACAGCATATGTAACATGTACGCCTTTATCTGCCAGCAATGAGGCAAGCATTTTACCCTCATTCATCGGGCGCGACTCGAGACACACCACCTCAAACTCTGGTTTGCTCCTGGCACATTCCAGTAAAACTGAATAAGCCAGACTGCTATAGCTTATTGTCAATACACGCTCACAACCTGCCAGAAAAGGGACCGTATGCGCGACGGCTTTTTTTCTGGCTGTTTTGAGTTCATCAGCATAGGTGCACGACAGATCGACAAGGTGCTCGCCCGGGAGCATGTTCGTAGTCGGCTGATCTTCTGTCATCAGGCACACACGGTTCATCAGGTGCACGACTGAAGCCATTGCCGAATGGGTATCCAATACGGCTTCAGCAATAGTCTGCAGATCGGCACATGTCAACTGGCCGGCATGGCGGGCAAACAGCGACAGCAGGTGACTTACTATGGTCGAAGCACCTGAGAGGTTGTCAGTGACAATCTCGTTAAGCGCGATTCTCCAGGTCATCGCTATCTTCAGCTATGTAATCCGCATAACGATAAGCCTTATCTAAGTCGATCTGTCCTGTAAGCCTGATCCCGGATTCTAGATGATCTTCGTGGAGAACAATGAAATCACTGTACAGCTGAGCGATGATATCACCTTTGGTATAAGGGATTTCCACCGTCAGCAGCCGTTTATACTTCAAAAGGGCCTCGTTCATGCGCCCGTACAATGCCTCAATGTTATAGCCTGTTTTTGCAGAAATGGGCAGCGGGTCGTCAAAGTCGGCGAGCAGCTTTTCGTATGTCGTTTGTTCATCGCGCCCAACCGCATCCATCTTGTTCAGGACAAGAATGGCGGGTATCTCAGTTATTCCTATATCTTCCCGCAGAATTTTATCAACAACGTGGATATGCTCGATCACGTTAGGATGCGACGCGTCACAAATATGCAGGATCAGCGATGCTTCCAGTATCTCCTCAAGCGTCGCGTGAAAAGCAGCAACCAGCGTGTGAGGAAGCTTCTGAATAAAACCCACGGTATCACTCACCAGTATTTCCTGCCCATTCGGCATCTCGACACGCCTGATCGTTGGGTCCAGCGTGGCAAATAGCTGATCGGCCACATATGCCTTAGAACCACTTAGCAGATTTAGAAGCGTCGATTTACCCGCATTGGTATAGCCAACCAACGCCACAATCGGTATTCCGGTTTGCCGCCGCTGTGCCCGGTGCCTTTCGCGATGTTCCCGTACAGCCTCAATGCGTTGTTTAAGGGCAGCAATCTGCCGGGTTATTTCTCGCCTGTCGGTTTCAAGCTGGGTTTCGCCGGGGCCTCTCAGCCCAACGCCACCCGCCCCACCACGGGCCGCCCCTCCCCCTGCCTGTCGAGCAAGGTGTGTCCACATCCGTGTAAGACGAGGCAGCCGGTACTCATACTGGGCAAGTTGTACTTGCAGTGTCCCTTCATGAGTGAAGGCATGCTGTGCAAAGATATCCAGGATCAGCTCCGTCCTGTCCAGAACGCGTACATCTTCCCCAAAAACACCTTCTAATTCTCGCTGGTGCCTGGGCGATAGTTCATCATCAAAAATGACCAGATCAACACCGAGCTCGTTAACCCAGTGTTCAACTTCTTCAACCTTGCCTTTTCCAATATAAGTAGCCGGGTCTGGATGGCTCTTTCGCTGATAAGCCTGACCAACAACCTGCAAACCTGCCGTATCGGCCAGCAGGCCAAGCTCTTCCAGCGAATCTTCAATATCCAGGGCCGGATTGTATCCGCGCATCTCAAGACCAACCAGAAAGGCGCGAGGTCTGCCTGACATCTGGTTCTCAGTCATAATTCTCCTGTAGGCTGTCCGGGTATACTATAATCGCTACACGAAATCCCTGCTTCGAGGTCACTGCCTCAGATAGTACTCCAGCACTCTGCCAACGCGTTCCAGGCTTGCAACGCTAATCTTGTCCAGGCTGTCATGGGTGGTATGCCAGTATGGATAGTTAAAATCAATTATATCCACGGATGGAATACCCTGTTCAACAAAAGGGATATGATCGTCGAGCATCGCATAGCCTATCTCAGGAATAAAATACTCACCATAGCCTAGCTGAAGCGCGATTGTCCAAAGCCTTTCCCGTACTAGAGAATCTGAATTGGCATCGTAATATATTTGCTGATCCGCATCACCAACCATATCCACAATGATGACTTCCCGTGGTGGACACTGCATCTGCTGTGCGTAGTATCTGGAACCGGCAACATACTCCCAGCCATCGAGCCTGCCATTATCTTCAGCATCAAAGAAGACCAGTCTGACCCGTTCGGCATATGGAGTTCCTGCCAGTACCCGCCCGATTTCAAGGAGGACGGCAACACCGCTTGCTCCATCATTTGCACCAAGCACCGGGAGTTCTGGATGCTCCAGGTCCTGGTCGGCAAGCCGCCGGGTATCGTAGTGAGCACCTAACAGAATTTCCTCCTCGCAGTTGCGCTCCCCAGGGGCATAAGCCGTGATATTACGCCCGGTTGTACCCAGATAGACAAACTCCTGAACAGAAACTTCCCATCCATACGCCTGCAGACTCTCAAGTATATACCTGGCAGTCTCCAGCAGTTCCGCGCTGCCAGTTGGTCGCGGACCAATTGCAACTTGGTTTACTACATGACGGTACGCCATCTCTCCGTTGAACAAAAGCATCTCGACGGAATTTTCACTGCCGGGCTCAGCCGGATCCATCGTTGGAACAACCTCTGACTGTCTGGACTCAGGAGCTGCCGGCCCATAGACAGGGAAATGCGTGGCGGTGGGCAGCGGGTCCGGCGGGTTTGGATCCTGTGTGGTACAAGCACAAAGCCAGGTGATGGCTGCAAGGGAAAAATATAAAGCTGGAAAATACTTACGATATTCCACCGGCAACACTTTCCATATAGGCGGTTAAGTCCTGAATGCTGCGATCAGCATAATGCCTGTATCGCTGCCGCTTGCTGCGTATATATGGATCAGGCGGTGGGAGCAGGCCAAAGTTGGCTTTCATAGGCTGGAAGCTTGCTGGATCAGCACTACAAATGTAGGCGCATAAAGCCCCCAACATGGTCGTTTCCGGCAGAATCCACAATGGTTTCCCTCGCAGAAGGTTTGCGGCATTGATCCCGGCAAGCAAGCCCGTCCCGGCATTTCCAACATACCCTTCAATGCCAGCAATCTGCCCTGCAAAGAGCAAATCCTCCCGGTTTCTGAACTGCATGGTCTGAAGAAGTACAACAGGCGCATTGATAAATGTATTGCGATGCATCTGGCCAAGCCGAACGAACTCAGCCTCCTCAAGGCCCGGGATCAACCTAAATATCCGTCTCTGTTCCGGCCATGTGATATTCGTCTGGAACCCAACCATATTATAGAGCAAACCCGCTGCATCATCCTGCCGCAACTGGACCACGGCATAAGGGCGGGAGCCTGTGTGAGGATTGACTAACCCCACCGGTCTCAACGGGCCAAAAGCAAGCGATGCATCACCACGGGACGCAATCTCCTCAACGGGAAGACACGTCTCAAAGAAGTTTGGATCCTCCTCCTCAAAGCTCCGCAGCTTAATCCGCTCTGCTCCTTTGAGCTCATGCACCAATGTGTGGTATTCGCTTTCACTCAAAGGACAGTTGATATAGTCGCCCTCATCACGGTCGCCACGCCCATAGCGCGAAGCTCTGAAAGCCACATCCATGTTTATCGAGTCAGCCCTGACAATAGGCGCAAGGGCATCATAGAAATAAAGATAGTCCTCACCAATGAGGTCGGCTATCGCTGAAGCCAAAGTGGAAGATGTCAACGGCCCCGTAGCAACGATACATGGACTTTCCGGTAAGCACTCCACTTCCTCTCGTTTGATGGTGATCCGGGGATGGCCTTCCAGTTTTCGGGTTACAGCAAGAGAGAACTCATCACGCGCTACCGCAAGGGCGCCGCCAGCAGGGATCCGTGTCTCGTCAGCGCAGGTCATTATCAGGGAGTTCATCATCCGCAATTCGGATTTCAGCAATCCCCCTGCCCTATCAAACAGATCTGACCCCAACGAGTTGCTACACACTAATTCGGCCAGATTGCCAGTCTGGTGCGCCAGCGTGGTCTTCTCCGGACGCATTTCCCACAAGCAGATATCAATCCCTCTTTTTGCTGCCTGCCATGCTGCTTCTGACCCGGCAAGGCCGCCGCCTATTATATTCAACATACCGTTTTTATCACAAATCAGCACGGGCGAGCACCTCGTTGTTGCTACACGAAGCGCAGGGGCGCCAGAGAGCTGACAAAGCGCCTTTATCCATCATCCGCAACACTCTCCGAACCACCCTCTTCAACAGCTGGGCTGTAGCTCTGTGGTAACACAACGTAAGCGACTTCCTCCTGGAGACCAAGAGCAACCACTTTATTGCCTTTGGTATTTCGCCCAGATTCAGGCGCCAGGCCTAATCGCATGTATTTGGGTTTTCCCTTATTAGTAACAACGATCAGACCCTGATCCTGAATACCGGCAGCGGCAGCAGCCAGTACCTGTTCGGATCCAGCCAACTTCATGGTGATAACACCCTGTCCATAACGTCCCTGCATGGGATAGTCATCCATTGGGCTGGATTTAGCAATCCCATCATTGGTGATTACCCACAGGCTTGCGCCTGCCTGGGCAACCGCCATGCCCACCACGCAATCACCTCGCCCTTTCAGTTTCATTCCCTTTACACCACCGGCTGGAAGCCCCATGGGGCGAACATCATCCTCGTTAAAACGGATTGCCTGCCCTTTGGCACTCACCAGAAAGACCTCATCCGCACCAGAAGTCCAGACCGCCCATCTCAATTCGTCATCAGTGAGCCCAATCACCGGGAAAACACTGGCGGAAAGTCCCGGAAGATCCTCCAGATCAACACGCTTCACCATACCATCTTTCGTACCCAAAAATAGATAGGCATCCCTTGCAACAGACATTGACCGCGTAAGGCCAGCAACAATGACAGAGTCATCAGCCAGCGGAGAAATGCTGGCAAACGGGGCTCCATCCTCAAAACTGGCTACCTGCGGCAGCTGGTGAACCGGGATTGTACAGGCTTCGCCCTGCGATGTAAACAGATAAAGCGTTTCATTTGCGCTTGCAGCAATCATCAACCGGGGAGGATCTTTCAGGGCAGTGGTAACCTTCGGCTGCTCGTCAGACACGGTGCGAGATAACAGGCCCGATTCGGTCATCACCACCCAGGTTTTTTCCTCCGATAGAAATTCGGCTACTGTCACAGCTTCGCCAGCTGCCGCATCAACAATAAGGGTTCGCCTTGGATCGGCATACCGCTTGCGAATAACCTCCAACTCCTCCTGGATGACCTTTCTGATCAGTCCTTCGCTCTTGAGGAGACCTTCAAGATAGCTGATTTGCTGGCAAAGCTCTTTATAGACCTCCTCAATCTTGCGCCGTTCCATGGCTGCCAACCGTCGCAGGGGCATATTAAGTACTGCCTGGGCCTGCTCGTCGCTCAATTTATACTTTTTCATCAAATTGCTGTGAGCGGTTTCAACTGTTCTTGAATGTCGTATTGTATCAATCACCTCATCCAGGTTATCCAGCGCAATCAGATATCCCTCAAGGATATGAGCCCGCGCCTGTGCCTGAGCCAGTTCGTATTCGCTGCGCTTACGAACAATCTCAAATCGGTGGTTGAGAAAGACGCGCAGCGCTTGCTTCAGGGACAACAGGCGGGGTTCGTTATCAACCAGCGCCAGCATAATGATGCTGAAGGTCTGACGCATCGGGGTTTTAGCGTACAACTCGGCCAGAACCTCATAGGGATCAACAGTACGGGTCAGATCAATGACGATCCGCATTCCCTGGCGATCGCTTTCATCGCGCAGATCGGTCAGACCTTCAATCTTCTCGTCGCGGTGCAGGTCCGCAATGCGCTCAAGGAGGTTTGTTTTGTTAATCTGATAAGGGAGTTCCGTAATGACAATCCGGTTTCGGTTGCGGCTGAGTTGTTCAACGTGAGCCTTAGCCTGCACCGTAATTCGCCCACGCCCGGTGGCATAAGCATGGGCAAGGCTGTCCGTTTCCCCGTCCTTGTGGTAGCGAAACACCACGCCGCCTGTTGGAAAATCGGGGCCTTTGATATATTCGCTTAACTCCGGAAGGCCAATATCCTCCAGCTGGTCCCACCTGTCGATCATATATATCAATGCATCACACACTTCCCCCAGATTGTGAGGTGGAATGCTGGTGCTCATACCTACAGCAATGCCGGTTGCCCCATTTACAAGAAGATTCGGGATGCTGGACGGCAGCACCAGAGGCTCTTTTAAGCTACCGTCGAAATTTTCCCCAAATGCGATTGTGTCTTTTTCGATGTCGCGGAGCATTTCAACGCCGGGAGCATCCATACGGGCCTCTGTATAACGCATAGCTGCCGCCGAGTCGCCGTCAATCGATCCAAAATTACCCTGCCCATCTACCAGCGGGTACCGCATCGAGAAATCCTGCGCCATGCGAACCATCGCATCGTAAACTGCAGCGTCTCCATGCGGGTGATATTTACCGAGAACCTCGCCCACAATACGCGCGCTTTTCCGGTATGGGCTGTCAGCCCGCAGGCCCATATCATGCATCGCGTATAGTATTCGACGGTGAACAGGTTTTAAACCGTCACGCGCATCTGGCAACGCGCGGCTTACAATTACGCTCATGGCGTAATCCAGGTATGCTGCACGCATCTCCGAATCAATATCAACCTGCCGAACAGTTCCTATTTCCATATTGCTTCCCTTAACGCAGCAACAGATTTTATGCCAGAGTAGTTCGCCATATTAAAGCGTATGAAGGATTATTGTCAACTACCCAATCAGGATAAATGGGGCTGCTCATTTGTTCTATAATGAGATATTGTAATTCGCTGGTATACTCCTTGCAAGTGGTTTCTATGTGAAGACAGGTAAGATTCCCTTTGATTATGAAGAAACACCATTCAAAGCCAGCCATCACTATTCTGATTTCTGTCATATTCCTCGCCACGCTTGGCTCCGCCTTCATACGGAAGGCCTATCAAGACACAACTGGCGAAAAGCCGGGTTACTATATAACAGTCCGCGACAATCAACACTGGGTTGAACTGGTCCTCTCAACGGGCATGACGCCAGAATCTCTCTGGCAAACTAATGGAATTGTAAACCCAGCCCGCATAGAGAAGGGACAGCGCATCTACATCGTTGGGGGGCGCTACTCCCCGCGCCTAGTATTGGACAGTTACCCCACCACGCTGACAGCTGCGCTTGCAAGTGGCCTATCGCCTATAGCAATCACGGTTTTCAACCAGAACGCATTCGCATATCCAGAGTTAATAAATGTCTATATCCCACTTTACAGATCTCGCGCCCATCTGTCATCTGAGCCCACGCCAATTGTGATCCCCCCTACCCCAACCGTTGACAGCCAGACAGCAGAACCCGGCGATCCACCCAATGCGCTTGACAGCTCTTTAATGGGCATCCAGGGGCATTTCTTTGTCGAGGCGGCTGAGCGAAGACAGCTACTGGATATGGTCGCCTATGATCTGCGCTTACAGTGGGTCAAGCAGCAAATCCGCTGGGCGGAATTTGAATATGCGCCTGGTCAGTACTCAAATGTGATGCTGGACGCGCTCGACCAGTTTATGGACGACGCACAGAACCGGGGTTTAAATGTCCTGCTTTCCATTGCACACGCGCCTGACTGGGCACGGGTCACGCCGGAAGAAGACGGGCCGCCGGTCGATTTTGCATACTACAACGCTTTCGTCAAATTCATTGTGCTTCGCTATAAGGACAAAATCGGCGCAATTGAAGTCTGGAATGAACCAAACTTCAGGCGCGAGTGGAATGGAGGTACCCTCGATGGCGCTGAATATGTCCAACTGCTTGCTGGAGCCTATCATACGATCAAGATAGAATACCCGGAAGGGAACATCCCGGTTATCAGCGCAGGTCTTGTGCCAACCGGCGTAAATGACGGCGTGAATGTTGTCGATGACCGGGTATATCTGCGCCAGATGTACGCTGCGGGGCTTTCTCAGTATGCGGACGCCATCGGAGTGCACCCCTATTCCTGGGCAAACCCACCCTGGGCAGTATGCTGCGAAGCTGCACCAGGCATACTGAGCCACTACGAACATCCCAGTTTCTATTTTGCCAACACAATCGCCGATTACCGGGATATCCAGGCCGCCTATGGAGACAGCAGCCGACCACTCTGGATAACTGAATTTGGTTGGGGCACTATGGAAGGGCTGAATAAAGCCACACCATATGATTCTGGCTATTTTTCCTACATCAACCTGGAGCAGCAGGCTACCTATATCCTGGAAGCATTCAGAATAGCCCAGAGCTGGGATTTTGCAGGCCCAATGATCCTGTGGAACCTGAATTTCGCCGCGCTACAGTATTCAAACAACGATCATGCCGGTTACAGCATTTTGGTCTCGCTCACCGAACCCAGGCCGGCATATGAACGGCTGAGAGATGCCCCCAGACGCTAATAAAAAGGCCCCTTTTTGAGGGGTCTTTTTATTTCGTGGTCTCTATTTACAAATCACTGTCAAGGTCCAGTTCGTCGATGTCATCCGGGTCGTCGTATTCCCCCCCTTCGACCAGAGCGCCAGTCCCTGAAGATTCCGCAATCGATGGCACAAGATATTCGGAAGCCACTTCATTAGCGTGGGTGGAGAGAAGGTTAGCACGATCCTCTTTATAGTGATGATACCCTGTTCCTGCCGGTATCAGCTTGCCAATGATGACATTTTCTTTCAGCCCGATAAGGGGATCTTCTTTACCTGCTATCGCCGCACCAGCCAGCACTTTGATTGTATGCTGGAAGGAAGACGCTGACAGGAAGCTGTCCGTGCTCAGGGCTGCCTTTGTGATGCCCAGTAAAATATTCTGCGCAGTTGCTGGAACGCCTCCCTGCTCAATGATCAGGTCATTGATGCGCCGCAACAACAACCGCTCCACCAGTTCACCGGGCAGAAGCGATGTATCACCACTCCGTGTGACCTGCACTTTGCTGAGCATCCGACGGATAATTACCTCAAAGTGCTTATCATTGATGTTCACACCCTGGGAGCGATACACCTTCTGCACCTCTTCTAACAGGTACCACTGCGCCGCATCTGCGCCAAGTATCCGCAGGATGCGATGTGGATTCTTTGGCCCCTCAGTGAGTTGATCGCCAGCTTTCACGTAGTCCCCGCTCCGAAGGCGATGCCGTCCGGTATCATCCGACACCTCGACCAGACGGGCCGCGCTGGGCAGTTCATACTCGCGCTCTTCGATGATATCGTAGATGAAGGTCAGCACCCCATCCTGAATGGATACCCGTCCATCACGCTCCGCCGAGAATACCTCTTCTCCGTGACGGGCCAGTTCCTGCCCGCGAACGACTTCTTCGCCATCTTCAACGAGCACCTCCCAGTCCTGGACATCATATGGTTCTCGCTTGGTTTCGGTGTCAATAACCCGCGCATATTTGATATCTTCACTATCGTAAAGCTCTACGCGCCCATCAATATCGGTGATTACCGCTTCGCCCTTGGGTTTCTTGCGCGCTTCAAACAACTCCTCCACACGCGGCAGACCGGTGGTGATATCACCGCGTTCCTCAGCCGTTCCCCCGGTGTGGAATGTTCGCAGGGTGAGCTGTGTACCAGGCTCGCCAATTGACTGGGCCGCCACGATCCCTACAGCCGAGCCAATCTCAACAAGATCGCCCCGCCCCATATCACGTCCATAGCAAAGCTGGCATAATCCAAAGGGCAGTTCGCAGGTCATTGGTGAACGGACGTAGATATCATCAACGCCAGAAACATAAATCTGTTCCGCCTGACGCTCTCCGATCATCTGGTTACGGTCAACAATGATTTCACCTGTCTCCGGGTCTACCACTGCCCCGGCTGCCACACGACCAACCAGCCGCTCAACCAGGGTCTGATCAGCAAGTGGCTCAGAGCGTCTTATCCACTGACCGGCTTCTGTTCCACAGTCATGACTGTTGATGATCATATCCTGGGCCACATCCACCAGGCGACGGGTCAAGTATCCAGCATCTGCTGTGCGCAGCGCTGTATCCGCCAACCCTTTGCGGGCACCGTGAGTGCTGATGAAGTACTCCAGAGCCGTCAACCCCTGGCGGAAATTGCTGCGGATTGGCAGGTCAATGATCCGGCCTGAAGGATCGGCCATCAACCCCCGCATTCCAGCAAGCTGCGTGATGGGCCCCATCCCGCCTTTGGTTGATCCGGAATTAGCCATAATTGCCACGCTGCCATAGGGATTAAGCGCCTTCCTAACAGCGCTCTCCACACGGGATTTTGCGGTTGTCCATTCGTTAATTGTGGACTGATACCGCTCGTCTTCCGTAAGCAGGCCACGGCGATATTCGCGCTCAATCTGAGCCACAACCTGAGTTGTATCCGTGAGGATAACTTCACGCTCAGAAGGAATAGTCAGGTCACTGATGGCAATCGTAGCGCCAGAAAAAGTCGCGTACTTGAACCCCAGGTTTTTAATGCCATCAACAACATCTACCGTTATCTCCGGGCCAAATAATGTATATATCTGAGCAACCAGCCGGTTGACGCCCTTCTTGTCAAGCGTTTCGTTGACCCACCTTATGTCGTCCGGGAGAATCCGGTTGAAGATACACCTGCCCACCGTGGTGACAACAGGTTTGTCAGGTTGTTTAGCCTCAGGGTTGTCATAGATATTGAAAATGCGAATTGGTGTATGCAAATGCACGTGACCAAGAGCAAAAGCATACTCAACATCGTCAATATCATAGAACGAACGAAGAGTCGTCGGGTCAAGATCCTTCAGCTGCGCTGATGGCGCTTCCATTGTCAGGTAGAACATCCCCAGCACCATATCTTTGCTGGGGCCAACGATTGGATCACCAGCTGCTGGCTTAAGCAGATTTCGCGTGCTGAGCATCAGCTCGCGCGCTTCGACTACAGCTTTTTCCGACAGGGGCACATGCACGGCCATCTGGTCGCCATCAAAGTCGGCATTGAAAGCGGTACATACCAGTGGGTGAATCTGGATCGCCTTGCCCTCAACAAGCATCGGCTCAAAAGCTTGAATACCAAGGCGGTGGAGCGTTGGCGCACGATTGAGGAGCACCGGTCGCTCCTGGATCACTTCTTCCAGCACTTCCCAGACTTCTGGCTTCTCGCTTTCAATGATACGTTTGGCGCTCTTCACGTTGGAAGCGTAGTTATATTTGACCAGCCGGCTGATGACAAACGGCCTGTACAATTCAAGGGCCATGGTCTTGGGAAGGCCACACTGATGGAGCTTGAGCTTTGGCCCAATAACGATAACCGAACGCCCTGAATAGTCAACGCGTTTGCCCAGCAAATTCCGACGAAAACGCCCTTTCTTACCTTTGAGCATGTCGCTCAGGGATTTCAGTTCGCGGCGTCCACGCCGGCTGAGCGCCCTACCCCGCTGGCTGTTATCAATCAAACTGTCGACAGCCTCTTGCAGCATCCGCTTCTCATTCCGGACAATCACATCCGGCGCCCCCAGTTCAAGCAGGCGTTTAAGCCGGTTATTTCGATTGATGACACGGCGGTAGAGGTCGTTCAGGTCTGACGTAGCAAAGCGCCCGCCATCCAGTTGAACCATTGGACGCAGATCGGGCGGGATCACCGGCAAAACAGTCAGTATCATCCACTCAGGACGGTTCCCGCTATTGCGCAGCGCTTCAACAACACGCAGCCGCTTGGTGGCCTTTCGCCGCCGCTGCTTTGAACGGGTGGTTCTCACCTCCTGCCAGAGTTCCTGGCTCAGCTTGGTGAGATCCATTGACTGCAGAATGTCGTAAAATGCCCCCGCCCCCATTCCCGCTTTGAAGACCTGACCATAGCGCTGGCGCAGTTCGCGGTAACGAGCCTCGCCCAGGAACTGCATCTGTTGCAACTCTTCCAGCTCAGCGCGCTGTTCGTGATACTGGTATTCCAACTCAGTCAGCCGCCGATTGAAAGAGTCTTCAATCTCCGCTATTTCCTCAGCCGCCTCGCCAGTAATGGGCTCCGTATGACCCGCATCAGACATAAGTGTATCAGCACGACGTTGCTCAATATCCTCTTGCAGGTCGTTCAAGGCCTCGGCCGTCACTTCCTGCACGCGAGAGATATGCTCAGAGCCAACCGTTTCCCCGGATTCGGCTACCACCTCATCGAGGAGTTCAAAAACGATGTCCTTCCGGATCTTTACACCCTGTTTGGCTTCGATGCGCTCCTGGATAATCTGAGCGGCTTTCACCAACTCATCGGTACGGGCAGCCAGTTCTTCATCCAGATGGGTATCCAGCTCGCTTTGTTGAACCTGAAGATCAGACAAAACTCCATCCCGCGCCCCTTCAACAGCCGCAATCAGGCCATCCGCTTCTTCACGAGCTTTTACCTGCTCCGCCTTCAACTCGTCAGCCAGACGTTTTAAGGCTCGCTGACGGGCCTCCTCATCAACATGGGTAATGACATACTGGGCAAAGTACAAAACCCGGTCAAGATTGCGCCGCGAAACATCGAGGAGCAGCCCAAGATAACTTGGCACCCGGCGCGTATACCACACGTGGGCCACCGGGGCAGCCAGCTCAATATGGCCCATTCTCTCACGCCTGACTGAGGCTCGGGTAATCTCAACGCCGCACTTGTCACAGGTCAAGCCCTTGTAGCGGACATTTTTGTATTTCCCGCAATAGCACTGCCAGTCACGCGTAGGACCGAAAATCGCCTCGCAGAAAAGCCCATCTTTCTCCGGGCGCAGGCGCCGATAATTGATAGTTTCCGGTTTGGTTACCTCTCCATAAGACCAGGATTTGATCTGTTCTGGAGAAGCCAGGCTGATTCGCAAAGCCCGGAATTCTTTAGCTTCCAGCCCTGTTTCCCGCACACGCCCATATACCACTGATGCTCACCCTCCTCGCTGCTTCCTGACAACACCGACATGGCAAGTTGAAAATGCGCACGGCAACAACTACCGGCGCATTTATCTTCTTGCCATTCGTCACATCATTAATGTGATGTCCTAAAATATCAATTGATCCCGCTTGGTCAGCAGAATGTCAGTTTGTTCTATACATACAGCAAACGATTATTATATATCCCTTTACAGGCACACGCAAACAATTCGCGAGATTGCTGCCGCGCAATGTTCCTAAAGGCTTTCTACCAGCGCATAACCGTCCCGCAGAACTCGCACTCAATCTGCCGCTGCCCACGGACAATCTGCTCATCCAGAGGGGCACCACAGGCAGTGCAATTCGTTGGGGCTTCAGTCATCGCAGTTTCTGTAGCCTGAATCTCAGCCTGAGCTTCCTCGCCTTCCGCGTAATACCGTTCGCGCATGATCTCCCCGTTCAGGACCCGTTTGACCAGAGCCGCCCACTCGGTACTGTCCTGACCCTTAATATGAAAATGCGCATTGACAAAATCGCCAGTATTAAAATCAAAGTCCAGATGATCCTGCCCACCCATCAACCCGGCAGTACTTGCTTTCACCGACTCAATTCCTGATACGGGGGTCGCAAGAAGCAACTCCTGGACCATCTCGGATGCGGTTGTCACGAAAAGTACCTTTTTAGTCGCGACTTTTTCTTTCTGCTCAAAAAGAATACGCTGGTCAGTCAGATACAATATTCCTTCAGGGCCGGAGTCGCGTCCATCCCGCCACCATTTAGCCTCTACAGCTTGAATAATGTTTTCACCCGCAAGCAGATCAAAACTGGCCTGATCCACCTGGTCTAAAAGCCAGGCCACCTGCCGGACCTGTACCTGGGTCTGGTAGAACGTCTGCCTAACACCAGAGTACAAAGCCTGCAAAGAAGCCTCAGTGGCATTGACCCGTGCACGCAGTTCCTGGGCCGACCCGTTCAAGGAAGATACCTGCGTCTGCCCCAACCGGCCCATTGATGATACCTGAGCATACTGTGATGACAACCCCTCATATTGAGGGATGAGATCTCGCGAAGCAGTATCGAGCCGAGCGCGAATCTGGGGTTCTGCCTCCTGCCATTTTTGCAGGAGAACTTCACATTTTCTTTCCAGGAAGTTTTTATACTGGTATCCCCTTGCCCGGAAGTCCTGAACCTGTGCAATCAGATCGGATATCCCGGTTTCTAGATCGGCAACCGACTGATGGTGGTCGCTGAAAGTAACATCAGAAGCCAATTGAGTCAGCTCTTCGGAAATCCCGGACAGCACCACGTTGAGATCGCCAGTAGCTGCAGCGCCGGCAACTCCCAGGCCAGCAGCCATAGCGGTCGGCGATACCCCTCTCGTCGATCCTGGCACCTCGGGCGTTTCCCGATAAGCAGATTGCGCTGGTGGCGTCTTAGCACGAGCCGGCGGGGCCGGCGGCTTTTTCGGGGGAACCGGTTTGTGCACCTTTTGAGGGGGCGTCGATCGCTGGACGGGCTTGGGAGGCGGTTTCATGGACCCTTTGGATGGTGAAGAAGGGCGAGTTGGTTTTGGTCTGGAACCCCCGGGAGACGGCTTTTTACTCTTAGCACTTTTAGGATATTTTGACTTCAAATCATTCATTGCAGCAACCTCCTGACACTGTGAGTAACGTTCACTAAGCTTGTTTTAAATAGGCTTCCATAAAGCCCATCAGGTTCCCATCCAGGATAGAACTGGTGTTTGCGCTTTCAAAATCTGTGCGATGGTCTTTAACCATCTGATAGGGATGGAGAACATATGACCGAATCTGGTTGCCGAAATTGGCATCGATATATTCCCCCTTCAACTCCTGCAGTTCCTGTTCCTGCTTCTCGTATTCCATCTCGAACAGGCGCGCCCGCAAAACACGAAGAGCAGATTCCCTGTTTTGGGTCAACGAGCGCTGGTTCTGACAACTCACCACGATGCCCGATGGGATATGTGTAATTCGGATCGCCGTCTCATTCTTTTGGACATGCTGCCCTCCTGCCCCACCGGCTCTAAATGTATCGATCTGCAAATCTGCCGGGTTAATCTCGATTGTAATCTCGCCATGTACATCAGGCCAGACCTCGACCAGCGCAAATGACGTATGACGCCGGTGAGCAGAGTCAAACGGCGACAACCTCACTAACCGATGCACGCCTCGCTCAGAACGCAGATAACCATATGCCCAATCGCCGTTTATGGCAATTGTGACGCTCTTAATGCCATATTCTTCCCCCGGGCTGCGATCAAGGATTTCAGCCCCATATCCAGATATTTCGGCCCAGCGAAGATACATCCGTTCCAACATCTCTGCCCAGTCCATTGCGTCCACGCCGCCTGTTCCAGCATGTATGGAGAGGATCGCATCCTCATCATCATAAGCGCCAGAAAGCATGGTCGTGAACTCCAGTTCGTCGACGATTTTTGCCAGAGATTCAACCTCCCGAGACAATTCATCTGCCAGATCAGGGTCTTCCAGGGAAGCCAATTCAATAGCATCATCAATTCCGGCGCTCAAGGCATCCCAACGTTCCGTTTCCTTACGCAAACGTGAGGCTTTCCGCATCAGGTCACGGGCCAGATTGGTGTCATCCCAGAATGTGGGGGCTGCGGTTTTTTTCTCGATCCTTGACAGCTCGTCGCGTTTTGCCGCGAGGTCAAAGATGCTCCTGTATCATTAACACCCGCGTTTTCAAATCGTCGAGCTGTCTCAGCATGTCTTCCATCAGTCAATTCTCCAAGATTTCAACTTAAAATAGAGCGTCCACAAAAGCGGCGGGATCGAATGGACTCAAATCGCCCAATCCCTCTCCCTCACCAATATACCTTATTGGAAGCCCAAGTTCATTGCCAATTGCAAAAACCATACCGCCTCGAGCAGTGCTGTCCAGTTTGGTCAATACGACACCAGTCACCCCAATTGCATCTTTAAAATATCTGGCCTGCTGCAGCGCATTCTGTCCGGTTGTTCCGTCTACCACTAACAACACCTCGTGGGGGGCATCATGAACGTTTTTGCTTATGACCGTTCTGATTTTTTTGAGTTCTTCCATCAAGTTATACTTGGTGTGAAGCCGCCCTGCCGTGTCAATGATCAATAGATTTTTATCTCTGGCCCGTGCGGCGCGGATCGAGTCATAAACCACCGCCCCCGGATCGCCGCCCTGTTGGCCCGAAATGACCGGAATATCCAGCCGCTTGCCCCAGGTTTGCAGCTGCTCGATGGCTGCGGCACGAAACGTATCCGCAGCACTGAGCATTATCCGCCAACCTTCTTCCTGCCAGCGGCTGGCAAGTTTGGCAATGGAAGTGGTCTTACCGGAACCATTCACCCCAATGACAAGGACAACGGTCAGCAGACGAAATTCGCTCAGCGCATCTGGTCCCCGAACAGGAAGCATATCGACCAGGATGTCCTTAAGGGCAGTCTGTACCTGATCAAACCGTGTCAAACCCTCCTGCTTAACCCGTTTCCTGAGACGATCTGTTACTGCAAGGGAGGTGTGGATGCCCATATCAGCCTGTACTAACAGCGCCTCAAGTTCTTCCCAGACATCGTCTGTTAGTTCCGAAGAGCCAAGGACAGAGGCAATACGGCCAAAAACCGCCTGTCTTGTTCTTCCAAGAGCAGCGCGAAACATTCTGTAAAAATCCTTTCTGTCGGCTTGCTGGATTATATCACACATGGCCCCCCAGCCAGCACATGCCGAATTGAGGCCAAAATACTAACACGGTATAATCCGATCTCGCACTCCTATCAGGTATGTGCTGGCTCAGAAGGAAGCGTGCCACACCGAGTGAGTAGCTATGCCTTGTTTACTCCAATCAGAAAATTGGCCGGAATGATGACTGTTCATGTGCCATAAGTGTCAACTTAAGCACAAGAGACAATTAGGCGAAAGATAAAATCATCCGAAATGGGCTATCATTTCCTCTTTATTACACAG
>JAFGNO010000053.1 GCA_016926985.1 Anaerolineae bacterium | reverse complement strand
CCGGTGCAAGCAGCATCTACTATTCTTACCTTGTCCGGGACAATCTGTACGATTGGTTGGCATCTGCCTATGTGGATGGCGGGAATATCTTCGATGTCTTCAACCATTTTGGCCTTTACTCCATGCGGCGGGCGCGCCGTAAGGGGATGAAGATTGTTGTACAGCGTTCAGCAGCGCACCCGGTTGTCCATGACCGTATCCTGCGCGAGGAATATGCGCGCTACGGGCTGCGCTTTTCATCAGTTAACCGGCTTCTATTTCGTAAACACGAGCAGGAATATCACGAAGCGGATATTGTCTCTGTACCCTCTGAATTTGTCTGGCGTACCATGGTTGATCAGGGCGTCCCTCCGGCTAAACTGCGTCTTGTTCGGCTTGGCTTTGCTCCGGAGCATTTCTACCCTGTACCGGAAACCAAAACCGATGCTGTTTTTCGTGTGGTTTTTGTGGGTTCAACCAGCCTGCAAAAAGGGGTGCAGTATCTCCTTGAAGCGTTCAGGATGCTCAATCTTCCTGATGCCGAACTGGTGCTGGTGGGGGGAAAATTTCCCGACAGCAAGGCTTTCCTGCCACAGTACGATGGGCTTTACACGCATATTCCATTTGTTCGCCAGGCAGAACTACTTCAACTCTACAACAGCGCATCTGTTTTTGTGTTACCCTCTCTCCAGGATGGCTTTGGAATGGTGGTCTATGAGGCGGCTGCCTGTGGTCTCCCGGTGATTATCACTGAAAATGTTGGCGCCGCTGTCCGGGATGGTGTTGATGGGTTTATTGTGCCCATTCGTGATCCGGATGCGCTTGCCGCCTGCCTGCTCCGGTTCTATAACGATCGGGGCCTCTGCAAAGCAATGGGCCTGTCTGCCCGGCAGTATGTGACACAGTTTACCTGGGCAGCCTACCACCTGCAGGTCAAAGCTCTGTATGATGATCTTGCTTCAGAATAACGCCAACACCCCCTCCCTGTTGCTGTATAAATCAGCCTGTGCTACCTTAAAATTGCGCTTTCTTAGTGGACGATGTTCAGGAGGGGATGGTGGTTGAGGGAAAAACACCGGTTGTCATCCTGGGGGCTGGCGGCTATGCAGCCCTGGTACACGAGATTCTGGCGCAGCGCCAGAACCTTCTCATCATTGGTTGCACAGATAAAGCGCTTGGATTGAGTGAACGTAGCGTGGGAGATGGCGTCAGCCTGCGCATACTGGGGGATGACGACATTCTGCCCGAACTGGCTGCCCGCCATCCCGGGCTGCATGCTGTTCTGGCCATTGGCCCGGACCTGATGGACGTTCGTTCTCGCCTGATCCAGACCCTGAAGCTGGCTGGTATCCCGCCTGTAGCAGCTGTTCATCAACAGGCGGCTGTCTCGCAGTTGGCCCGGCTGGCTGCAGGAACAATTGTTGGCGCCGGGGCAACCATCAGCACCGGGGCTGCCCTTGGTGAGCACTGCGCAGTTCAGATCAACGCCAGTATCGACCATGATGCAAGGTTAGGGAATAATGTATTCATCGGGCAGGGCGCTCGGATTTCCAGCTATGCTGAGTTAAAAGACAACGTAGTGATTGAAATTGGGGCCAGTGTAAACAGCCGGGTACTGATTGGGGAGCATGCGCGGGTTGCGGGTGGCGCATTTGTCAATACGGATGTTCCCGATTGTGCAGTTGTTGTAGGGGTTCCGGCCCGCGTGGTTCGCTACATCGAAGCCTGAGCGTGCCCTAGAAAATCCTCCTGATCAGGCCCAGCAGGAGCATCAATATCCCCATTGCAGTCAGCGAGACAATAAAAACCGCCGGGGGAATACCGGTATTCCCATTGCCTGACATTGTTGGAACCGGGAGTTCTTCCGGCTGTATATAGGGCGGCGGTGGTGTGAAGGTGGGCAGGGTGCCAGGGATTGCACCATTACCTGACGGAGTGCCGCCGGCTGAAGCAAAGATCGCAGTACCGGTAGCCGCCTCAACAGCGCCAGGCGTCTGAACCAGGATAGTTGCGGTGAGTTGGAGGGCGGCGTATGTTGGGTTGACCGTCGGCGCTGGAGGTGGCTCCACTGCCGGGATCGTTGTGATATCCCCTTGAACGATGACAAGCGGCTGGTAGACCCATGCCTGTCCATCAGGGGCATCATCCCAGGCAATTAACAGCCAGTCAAAGCCCAACCAGCGGCCAATTACCGGGAGCATCAGGCCGGGTTCTACCGTATCAATAATGTAGTCATCACCAATGGTTGGCAGGCTGCGCAGGTTAGTCGGATTGCCAACCACTTCTGCCATCACCGGTGAGAGTGTGGCAGTAGGCGTGGGAGTCGGAGTTGGGGCCCCGACCTCTGTTTGTGTGGCTGTGGGCAGCTGGACCTGCCCGCCGGGCGTGGAAGTTGCCTGCCGGTTGTCCGGTAATCCGGAGGAAGCCTGCGCAGAGGAAAGGGAGGCTGTTGTCAGGATAGCGCCTGCCAGCAGCATACCTGCAAACAACCAGTAATAACGGATAGATAGCGTAAACAGCGTTTTCATGGATGGAGATCGTACCTTTTGACTGCGGGCTTGGCAACTACGATTTCCTCACAAAAACCATGCTATAATGCAGCACATGGAGTTATACGATAGTTTTCAGAAAAATCTAGCCGTGCTTTTTCCCTTCAACCAGGGAGACCCGGTTGTAGTGGGGGTATCAGGTGGGCCGGACTCCCTGACCCTCCTGCACCTGTTTGTCCGGGTGCGCGATTCGCTTGGCATCTGTCCCCACGTGGTTCATCTCGATCACCAGATTAGAGGTGCGGACTCTGCCAGAGATGCGCAGGCGGTAGATGAAATTGCCCGCGAGTGGGATGTTCCCTGTCACATTGAACAGATGAATGTCCCTGAGCTTGCCGCCCAACGCCATTTATCGCTCGAAGAGACGGCCCGGCAGGCACGCTACACAACCTTTGGCAAACAGGCGGTCAGGATTGGGGCAAAGGTAATTGCCGTCGGGCATAATGCCGACGACCAGTCCGAAACCATTTTGATGAGACTGCTTCGTGGCGCCGGGCTTGTCGGACTGCGCGGGATGCTCCCGGTTTCCCCGCTGAGTGCTTATCATCTCCTTGAGCCGTTGGGGGCACGGATCGATCTGGTGCGGCCTTTGCTGGATATCCCCCGGACTGATATTGAGGCCTATTGTATAGCACACAACCTGAAACCACGCTTTGACTCAACCAATCTTGATACCACTTATCTGAGGAATCGTATCCGCCACGAAGTATTCCCAATCCTTGAAACGGTGAATCCCAATGTCCGGGTTAACCTGACCCAGACGGCTTCTGTGCTGGCTGCACATTACGATGTGATCAGGGAGAAAATCGACCTTACGTGTGAGATGATTGTCCGAGCAAAGACGCCAGAGCTGGTTGCCTTTGATATTGAAGCCTGGCGACAGCTTCCTCTTGCCTTGCAGCGAGCGACCCTCCGGCGGGCTGCCCGGCACCTTCATAAGGCGCAGCAGGATATCAGTTTCCAGCATATAGAGGACGCCAAAGATGTGGCGATGTATGGACAAACCGGGAACCGAGCCACCCTGCCCGGAGGACTGGAAGTCCATGTTGATTACGAGCTTCTGAAAATCTCCATGGTTGGTCATCTTCCTGACCCGCCCGACTGGCCGCTGTTGGAGGTGGATGAAAGTATCCCAATTCATGATCTGGGTGAGGTTTCCCTTCCGGGTAGTGAATGGCTGTTCAGCTTACAGGTCTATGATGGCCCGCGCAGCGGCTCGCTCTGGGAATCGGTACTGGCGGATCCCTGGAGTAACCCGCTCAACGCGAGTGTGCTGACCTGCCCGCTAACCCTGCGCACCCGTCGGCCCGGCGATCGCTTTTTCCCGCTGGGGTTGGGAGGCACCCAGAAAATCAGCAATTTCATGATTAATGAAAAAATACCTGCTGTATGGCGGGACTATATTCCCCTGCTGGAAGCGGGTGGTCAGATTGTCTGGCTTGCCGGGTGGCGGCTTGACGAGCGCTTTGCGGTTCGCGAGGATACGCAGGAGGTCTGGCTGGCCAGCTTCACCCGGAGTGGAAATGAATAAGGCGGCTGTTTTGCCGCCTTGTCTGTCTCATCCCCATTGGCCCGAACAAGAAATGTTGGTAGCTATTCTTTTGGCTCATCCCCTTCAGCGGGGGTGAAGCTTGTAGCCATCCGATCCAGCGCATCACTCAGCCCCTTCAGGGCGGTTACCATTCCCTTGCGGACCTCGCCGGAGACCTTGCCACTTTTGACGTCCTCGGCGGCCTGTTGAACACCGGTCTCAACCTTTTTTGCCACATCAGAAGTACGCAAGCTCTTGACGGTATCGTTGACCTCTGCCGTGAAGCGATCCAGCCCATCTTTGATATCAGATTGAAGGGCTACTCGCTCTTCGCTGTTCCAGGCCATCTTCATCGCCTCAGAGAATTTCTTCCCCAGGGCGGCAAATTCCGCCGCCAGATCGGGGCTGGTATCAGCAGGCTGCTCATTGTCTGGAATTTCCTGGTGCCCATTGTCGTCTTTTGCCATCTCAATTGCTCCTTGACTATCAATAAAATCTCTCTTGCATGTTAACCATCTATACGCATGCTCTCAGGAAAGGTTTCACGGGGTCATCTTCAGGTGCCGTGGATGACATAGGTCAGGAGGGCGTGAAGAACTTCGAGCGCCTCGAGATTACGCCTTGTCATCCCGTAGTTCAGATTTTCCGGGTTGTTGAATACCATCGATTGGCCCTCTGGTGGGGTGGTCAGGTGCCCGTCCTCCCTTATGCCGTTATTGGGTAAGGTAATCAGTGTGGCGTGGAGATCCCAGAAGGGGACATGGTATTCATCGGCGATTTCGCGGATAGCCTGGTTGGTGGCATCCAGCAGCCCGTCCGGCCCAATCGCTACGGGATTGGTGCTGAGCACCGGGATCACCCCGTGCTCAACAAGGTAGGCTGTCACTTCCCGCAGTTCCGCCTTGTATTCTTCAACCCCGCTCATGGATATATAGACGGCGCGATACATAATGATCGCAATACTTGGCTTCATGATCCGGTAATCGCAGGTCAGCCGGGTTTCTCCTGGCAGGCAGGAAGTCGGATCGGCCCAGAACGGATCGTTTATTGTGTCAATGGTATAGGCGGCTCCTGCAGATTGTGGATTATAGGAATACCAGTAGCGGAAATAGGGAACGACATCTTGAAGATAGTCATAGGGGCCAAGGTCATAATAGTTTTGATCGATGGGCCGCAGGAACAATATCGTATCAGTATCGCTGTCTCCCATTTTTAGCAAGGTGTAGGGATCGTTCCCCAGCGCCTGCCCGCGCCTGAATATCTCCTGCAGATGGGGGCCAAAATTGTCCAGTGTAGCGGTGTAATAGTCTGGCAGTGTGTAATCCTCTCCCGTAGGTGCTGCCGCGGTAGCTGGAGTTGGATAAGGCATCGATCCATCCGCACGCTGCCCGTTTTCATCTACCTGAGGGATGAGTTGCGGGTTCCCTTGCACGGTGGTATACCAGCCTGCGATCCAGCCTGCCCGCGTGTCATAAGTTATGTAATACCATATCCCGGCGTCCGTGGGGTGTTGTCCCAGCACCTCAATGGTTGCCTGCAGCGGAAGGAACCCTGATTGGCTGTAGGTTGTTCCCGGTCCTGATCGCACCCGGAGGTTGGCAGTTGTAATAGCAAGAATTGGCTGCGAAGGCACAGGCGGGGGGGCGTCGGGGGGAGGAGTGTCTGTCCCCTGCCCGGTATCGTCAACCACCGGTACTGCATCCAGACTGCCATTCAGTGTGGTATACCAGCCAGCAACCCATCCAAGCAGCCCATCATAGTTGACGTATAACCAGGATGCCGCCGCGTTTTTTCCCTGCACCGGTAGCAGCGTGTCATATGGGACGATCCCAAGGACGGTACTCCCGGTTGTTGGCCCCTCTCGCAGCCTGAGGTTATAGCCCGAAATGGCAGCGATCCCGGTTCCTAGCTGACCGGATGCAGGCGGGGTAATAATGGGGAGTCCTGAGATCTCGCCTTCTATTGTACATAACCAGGCAGCAATCCATCCTTGGATTAACTGGTAGTCAATCAGCAGCCACGCATTGTCTGAACTGCGCCCCGCAGCAGGAATAGGTGTGTTTGGCGGCAGGGCGCCAATCTGTGAATACTGGAGGCCCGGCCCCGACCTGATGCGAAGGGAGACAGTGGTTGTGACCAGCACACCGGTCTGTGTGTCGGGCGCATAGGCCTGTAAGCGGGAATGCGGCAGCAGGAAGCTGGCAATGATCACGAACGCCAGCGTATAGCAGCCGGCTTTAACCAGTCTTGATAATGTCATATAATCCTCTGAGATTGCGAGATTCCTGGCATATTTGGTCATGCAGTGGCTTGCAGGTCAGGTAGCCCAGGTTTTACGGTGCAGCACAAATGACCAGCCGCCGTTACCCCAGAAAACACGGTAAACCAGGCCATGACCAAAGAAGGGTTGAAACTGGCAGTCATAGCTGACCAGACCATTCTCAGTGATGTCAATATGCTCAGGAAAGCTGATGGTCATAATGGCGCCTCGCCCCAGGGGAAGCGGCGGACGGATTTTGTGTTTTGCTTGGCGGGGATCAAGCCGCTGCTGCAGGTGGGGCCCCTGCCACCGGTACTCCCAGATCCCTTTGAGGTCAGCCTGGTTGCTGTGATGGTCGGGCGGTGTTTGCCCGGTGTAGCATCTGAGCACGATGGTGCAGAGGTCGGGTACCTGTCCCTCGCTGACAAAGCGATCCAGGATCAGATGCTCAATGCCCACCCGGGTGATAAGAAACTGGATCAGGTCATCGGGGCTGGCTGCCAGTTTACGATGTGCCCAGTAAAGCTGGCTTAACCGATCCGGAGGGGGTTCCGGTATTTCCCCGGGCGGGTTGAGAAATTGTTGTGCACGTTCATCCATGAAGTGCAGGGCCCACTGAGCCGAATCGCGCACCTGTGGATCGGCGTCCTCAATCAGGTCCTCCAGACGAAGGCGTTCGGTTTCACTCCCAATGATTCCCAGGGCTTTTGTAGATACAGACCTCAGGGCGGGATCGTCCAGCAGTGAGAGTATATCTGGCAAGACAAACAGCCGACCGCTGTTAGCCAGGGCCATGATTGTTTCGCCAAGCGTGCGCTCTAACAGGATACGTTCCGGGGAAGAAGACCGTTTCTGGCGTTCCTTCTCATAACTGTCCAGCGCGTCATAGATCAGGTCGCGCAGTCCTTCAACTGCCAGTTCGGTGGGATAGGTATTGAGGAGTCGGACAGCGTAGAGCCGATGTTGCCAGCTATTCGATATCAGATAGGGAAGGAGTGCATCGGCCAACCCGTATCTGTCCTGGGGCATATATTTGTGGGCCAGTACACGTAATGCGTGCAGCCCGGTTGTGTCACCCGGGTGCTCCAAAAGGTAGGCGATAACAGCGTCAAGTGCTTCTGCCTCCCCAACAGTAGCCAGCCGGGCAAGCGCATTCTCTTGCTCGATAGGTGTCCCAAACTGCAAATTGTGGAGAAGATCTCCTTGCGTGCGATCGTCTGGTCCTGGTTGCGTGGACATATAAACCCCTGCAGATCGGGCCTGCGGTTGCCTGTTGATTGTTCTATGACTTACATACTGCTGATTCAAGCAGTAATAGATTCTGAAGACCTGGCTTCTTGGCTCATTCTCATCACTGCATATATTCTAACATCATTACACCGGGAAATGGCAAGGAATCCGGGCCAGCCATATCTATATAGCAGATTCCTCTCTGGCGATATGCCTGAAACCCACTCACTATTCGCAAAACAGCTGGCGGGCAGATTATACCATATTGATGGGCAAGGTCAGCCTGGTTGCCCGACCGATCTTGGTGAGTGGGTGCTGGCAATGATATACTCCGCCCAGCCTGCTGAAAGAAGCCTTGTTTTAGAAGCCCGGCATGGCAGGTGTCATAGTCCAGATTGTGAACTCAGGCAAGGATTCTGCGTATGATCATCGGGGTTGATGTTGGCGGGACTTTAATCCGTGCTGCCCGATTTGATGAACACTTGGAGATGCGCCAGCGGGTTGAACAACCCACCAATGCCCACCAGGGCGAAAAAGCCGTCCTGGGCTATCTGTATGAGACGATCCGGCAGGTGCTGCCTTCTGAATCGCCGGGCGATCTGGAGGGCATCGGGCTGGCATTGCCCGGTCCGTTGGACCTGGATGCAGGGGTTCTGATTGCGCCCCCCAATCTGCCCTTCAAAAACACACCCATTTGCCAGCTTGTCGAAGACCAGGTAGCCCGTCCTGTCTATCTGGTCAATGATGCGGATGCAGCCGGATTAGCCGAGCACCGGCTTGGGGCCGGGGTTGGAATGCGCTCGCTGATCTATCTCACCATCAGCACGGGAATTGGTGGGGGGCTGATACTGGATGGCAGGCTCTATACCGGGCGCGGGCAGGGTGGGGAAATCGGTCATATGGTGGTTGACCCGGATGGCCCTCTCTGCAACTGTGGCAGGCCGGGGCACCTTGAGGCATTGGCATCTGGCACAGCAATCGCCCGTACAGCCCGTGCGCGGGTGGAAGCTGGCGAAGAGACCCTGATTGCTGATCTGGTAGATGGGGACTTTGACCAGATCACGGCCAGAACGGTGGGGCAGGCGGCAGGCGAAGGCGACCGGCTGGCCCTATCGGTTATCAACGATGCGGGACGCTATATAGGGATGGCAATAGCCTCGCTGATGATGGTGCTCAATCCGGATATAGTTGTCCTTGGGGGAGGGGTGTCACGCATGGGCAGCCTGCTGCTTGATCCTGTTCAGCAAGCGGTACGGCAATATGCCATGCATCCCCGGTACTGGGAGAATACGCCTATCGTCACCGCCCGGCTTGGTAAAGATGTGGGATTGTATGGCGCGGCAGTGATGGTGCAGCAAAGAATTGGCGAGGCTGGCAGTTAGGTTGCTTATTCCTTTGCACTTTGCCGGAATCGGAGCAGGATGGGAGTCCCGATAAAGGGGTAAAACTCCCGGATCCTGTTTTCGAGATATCGCTCGTAAGAAAAATGAACCAGTTTTGGGCTGTTCACATGAAACAGGAATTTGGGCGGATTGGTGGCAACCTGACTGGCATAACGTATTTTGAGCCGCCTCCCCCCTCTTGCTGGCGGCTGCTGCCGGAGAACAGCCTCTCTGACAATCCGGTTGACCTCCGCAGTGGATATCCTCAAAAAACGGTTTTCCCAGACTTCTTTAGCTAATGGAAGAACCTGGTTCACACGCTGGCCAGTGAGCGCCGATATATACAGCATGGGAGCATAAGAAAGGAATTTAAACGACTCGCGGGCCTGCTCTGAAAATTCGACCATTGTATACGTATCTTTTTCAACAGCATCCCACTTATTGACCAGGATGATAACGCTCTTGTAATCGTCCATGATATAGCCAGCAACGTGAGTATCCTGTTCGGTAACCCCTTCGATGGCGTCAATCAGGAGGAGCACCACGTCGGCGCGTTTGATGGCTTTCAGGGCGCGCAGCACACTCCAGCGCTCAACCGTCGGGTCGATTTTCCCCCGCTTCCGGATTCCGGCTGTATCAATCAGCGTGAGAGGCTCTCCATGCCAGGTCAATTTTGTATCAATAGCGTCTCGAGTAGTCCCGGCAACCGGGCTGACGATGGTGCGTTCCTCACCCAACAGCCGGTTCAACAATGAAGATTTGCCAACATTGGGCCTGCCCACTATCGCTATCTTGAGCGACTCGTCCTCTTCTTCTGGTTCGGGGGGTCTTCGAGAGAGCTCATCATAAATGGCATCGAGCAGGTCTCCAACACCTGTGCCGTGGTAGCCGGATATAGGGAAAATTTCCCCGGTGCCCAGCGCATAAAATTCCACAAACTGGCTGCGCAGCGCCTCGTTGTCACCTTTGCTGGCGGCAATCAGCACCGGTTTATTGGCTTTGCGCAGGATATCTGCCACCTCTTGATCGGCTCCGGTGATCCCGGTAGTCAGATCTACCACATGGATGATGACATCGGCCTCAGCAATTGCGACCTCGGCCTGAGCGCGTATCTCGGGGAGGAAGTCAGCCGAGTCTTCGGCCAGCGCTTCTCGCTTCCCGCTGGATACGGTCTCAAGATCTTCAATGCCACCTGTATCGACCAGGGTAAACACGATCCCACGCCACTCCGCTTCAGCATACTGGCGATCACGGGTGGTGCCGGGGCGGTCATGGACAACGGCAACCCGCCCCCCAACTATCCGGTTAAATAAGGTGGATTTGCCTACATTAGGCCGTCCCACCAGTGCGACAAGAGGGTAATTTTGCATTATGGATTCACTCAGGGTGCTTCTTCAGCGTTTTCTTCAATAACCACTTCAACCAGTGTGGGGAGAACCGACTCAATCGTGATCCGAGCCAGATCTTCTGCATTGATTTCCTCGCTGCTTATCTCGTATTCTGGCTCGATCTGGTAGCGACCGGGTACCAGGTCTGTCAGGTCGACATGGACGATGATATCTTCCTGGTCGTCGATCATATCCAGGATGGGCTGTGGGCCGGACAGGGACATAACTACATTGCCGGGGAAAATGGTGACTGTCAGTTCCTCGTTTAATCCGGAATATCGTATGGGTACTTCCAGAGCGACGAAACCGGGTATGGCTTCGACGGCAAAAAGCACCGTAACGGTCTGGACATCCTCCAGTGTAACGCCCTCTGGCGGAGCAAGCTGAGCAATAAACGAGGTGTTCTCGCGTACGCCTTCCAGGTTTATACTCTGCGTTTCAATTGTCGCAAGCGTACTCAGAACGTCCGGATCGCCCCGCACGGAGACAAGCGGCGGGTCGGCGATAATATTGGTGACATAATAACCCGGTGCTGGCTGGATATCTGCCACCACCCGGACAGCCAGTTGCTTGAAATCGGCTTCCTGAAAAATCGGGATGCTGATTTGAGCGGTCGCCGGCAGGATACTGACGTCACCAATTGGGTTCCCATCATTGTCCAGTGCCCTGAGCTGGACGGTCTGCTCCAGCGGCTCGCGCAGGTTTGCAATGGATACGCTGGCCTGAATCTCTCCTACCAGTTCAACTCGTGATCGTGGGCCGGTAATCGTCACAGTTAAGGGTTCTATCACATTGGTCCCGGCGCTGTAGCCGGTTGGAAGGTTTCCGCTGACTGCAAGCTGGATCGGGATGTCACTGCGCACCAGGATTTCCTCAATCACCACCCTGATTGTTGAAGGATTCACCGATTCAAGGATTGCGTCAGCGTTGATGATCGTCGCAGAAACCGGGATATTATGTATACCTGCCCCATAGCCGCTGGCATCTACTGTTACAACAAAATTAGCGCCTGATAAAAGACGCAGCTGGGTGCGGGGCGCTCGCAGCTGGATAGTGACTGCTGAAGCGGGTGTGTTGGTGATAACATAACCGGCTGCCGGTTCAATAATCTCAACCGGGATTGGAGAAAATTCGGCGGATTCCGCCGGGTTCTCTTCCTGCGTTGCCACAATCCATACCGCCAGCGCCAGTAGCAGCGCCAGCATAATCGACACAGCATTTGATCGGAGCCATTGAAGCATGTTCACCCTCTGTTTTTGCTTCCTCGAAGCCGCCCGAACCACCGGCTGAGTTTGCTTCCCGTCTGGCGTCCGTGGATGTATTCGCGCAGGATCAGCGCGAGACGCTCGGTGTCAGTAGCTTTAATGAAGTGTCCACCTACCACCACCGAGATTCTGCCCGTCTCTTCCGATACCACAATAGCCACCGCATCGCTCACTTCGGAGATACCAAGCGAGGCGCGGTGACGCAGTCCCATAGTGCGGCTGGGCATATTGCGCACCGTTGAAATGGGTAGCGTGCAGGCAGCTGCCTTCAGGCGACCGTTTCGCAGGATGACAGCCCCGTCATGAAGGGGTGAGTTGTGGAAGAAGATGGTTTGTAACAGTTCGCTGGTGACAGCTGCATCCAGATCGATCCCGGAGTCAATATACTCCTGCAGCCCGGTCTCGCGTTCAAGGACAAGTAATGCCCCGTGCCTGCGCCGCGAGAGGTTTTCACTGGCGTCAACAATCTGCCTTATCTGGCTCTCTCGTTCATCGAAGCCGAGTGTATTTCCCCCCAGGATTGGAACAAATCGCCCCAGGCGGTCCAGCCAGCGCCGGAGCTCTTCGTGGAAGATTAACGGCAGGGCGACGGAAAATGCTGTCAGTGTCTTGCTGAGCAACCAGGAGAACGCACGAAGGTTAAGCAGCGCCGACAAGGACCACAGCAGCACCAGCGCAATTGCAATTCCACGCAGCAGAGTGGCTGCTTTGGTACCCCTTACCAGGTAAAGGATCACGAAAAAGATGGTGGCAACCAGGAGGATGTCGAGTATGTTGCCCCAGCTTGTTGGGAGGCTTTTTATAGCCCAGAATAGTTCGCGCAGGATCACAGGTTGTTCTCAGACGCCATAACTCGGGTCATGCAGGCATACTGGAGCATTAACCGGCTGGCAGGTAAATAATGGCCAGGTGTTGCTGATAGGCTTGCCGGTACAGGCGAGGGGCTAGCTGCCCTTTCTGCCACTTTCCAGTTCCTCAAGCAGTTGTTGGTACCCCTGTATATCGGGCGGATTCATGCTTACAATTTTCCTGATCGTTGCCGTGGCATCATCCAGACGCCCGGCGTCAAGCTGAAGCTCGCCAAGTGCGTCCATCTGGGTGATCGCCTCTTGAGTGCGTCCTTGCTGCCGGTATACCTCGGCCAGCCGCTGCCGGAGTGGGATTTCAGTGGGGCGCAGGCGAACCTGTTCCTCAAGGATACTGGTTACCCGTTTAACATCTCCCTGGCTGATGCATTGCCGCATATAGTTATCAAGGATTCTAATGGCTTCTGCCGGGTCACTGAGCTGGAAGTTGAGATCGATGGCAGCAAGTACCAGATCTTCTGCCCCAGGGTCCAGAGCCAGCGCACGCTCGTAGTAAGAGAGGGCATTTCGCCAGTTCAGGCGCTGCGTCTCAATATCGGCCAACGCTTTCAGGATTGGGATGGTTAACGCCGGTTCAGCATCCGCCTGCCGTCCATATTCCAGCGCCTGATTATAGACCTCTATTGCCTTATCGGGGTCGGCCAGGAGCCGGTAGTAAAGATCGGCCATCTCGGCATATTGATTGATCGTTTCGGCGACCCGTCCCTGCTCGCGAAGCAGGTCAATGACTCGCTGGCGGGCGCTGGTGTCAGCCGGCCAGAGGTCGATAACTTCCGTAAACAGGTCGGCGGCTTTCTCCGCATTTCCCCTTACAAGATATGTATTGGCGATCAGGTTAAGCTTTATTGCTGCTTCTTGTGTTCGCGCCTCTCGAATGAGAATATCGGCCAGGTGGCGATGCGCAGGCAGGTAGTCTGGCGCTTTTTGTATGGCGTAGTGGGCCTCCTCGGTCGCCATGCGGATCATGTTTTTGGAAAGCAGCTCCTCAATCCGCTGCATAATGGTAGAAAGCTCAGGCCGCCCACCCTCAATGATCAGTTCAATCAGATCGGGAACATAGCTGATTTTTCCCTGTTCGGCGTAGTTGCTCAGTATACTGGAGAGTTTCTCGTCCCAATCGGGAACATCAAGATAAAATGCCAGCGATTTGGCAAGCTCTTCAAGCTGTTCGGTGGTTTTTTCTGTCAGACTGTCCATGTTGCGCTCGTAGCCACCCTCATCCACGAGCCCTTGATTGAGTTGATTGTCAGCCGTGTGAAGGGCTTCCAGTAAGTGTTGGGCCGCTTTCAATGGCTCTCCCTGAGTATAGTAGGCCTGTCCCAGGATTAAATGGCTTACAAATGCATATTGTGGTTCGTCGATGCACTGGTTGAGCATATCAATGGTGTCGCCGGACTTCCTCATCTGCTGGTAAAGCACGCCAAGGATAAAGAACAGCCCCGGATCGGATAGTCCGGCTTCCTGCGCCTGCAAAAAATGCTCAATCGCCGTCTCCATCTCACCAAACTGGTAGGCATCAATACCGCTTAAAAGAGGAGACGATGCTTGAGCAGGAACCTCACCTGTCCAGATGATGTCGGCAAGCAATCCCATGGCCTCCCGTGTCGATTTCTCAATAGGCCCCCGGGCTTCTTCAACGGGCTCCAGTAGGCTTTCCTCCTGGGTGTGCAGGGCTTGTTCCATTTGGCCCGGTGTGGGTTGAGGATAGACAGCTGCATGATATTCCTGGAGGATCTCAATGGGCTCTCCTTTACGGAGATCGTCTTTTGCCGCGCGAACATCCGGGTTGATCGGGTCAATATTCAGTGCTCGTTCAACGGCCTGCTCTGCCCGCTGGCTTTGCCCATTTTTCTGGAGCAGTCGGGCTACATGCAGGTATTCATAAACGGCATCCTGGCGTGTTTTTTCACTGGATTCATAAATCACTGCCAGACGCATATGTGCCTGGGCATGGTCAACATTGAGTTGGGTTGCTTCCTGCCAGTTGGAGATGGCGCGCTGCATATCGCGGCGCGCGTAGTAGACCTCAGCCGCAGAAAAATAGTGGTTGGCTGCCTGGGCATACTGACCCAGGGTACTATAAATTTCCCCCAGTTTTTCGTGGGGAAGCGGGTCGCTTGGGACGAGTTCGCTTACGTGGGTGTATGTGGCGCGAGCCTCTTCATAACGGCGTGTTTCCAGATAACAGAGGGCTAGCCCTGCAAGGGCCTGCACGTCGTCTGGCGCATATTCAAGGGCTTCCTGGTATGCTTGCAATGCCCTTGCCCAATCATGATCCCAGGCTGCGCTTGCGGCCTCTTTGATTGCTTGCTGGTAATTATGTTGTGCGTCCATTTTTTGACCTTGAATATCTGAGAACACCTGGCTGGATATGCGGGTATAAGCGAGGGCAGTATACGTCGACTGCTATTGACATTCAGTCGACAGCTTGTCCCTGGCGCTGCGGGGGGCCAACCGGCTGAAAGCCGGTAGACCAGACCTCGCATCCGGGACGTATGGCCGATTGACTGCGGCCTGCTGTCCGAAGACAGCACGAGTGCAAACCAGGCGGTTCGACCTTGAACATTTCACGCAGACAAGGCTTCCTGTCTGCAACCTCATATGCTCAGTTGGTAAGGTACAAACCATTAACCTCTGCCAGGGCAGAGTGTCTCCGACCTGATCTTTAGTATAGAACAATGTCTGATTGAAGTCCATCCAGGCCCCCAATCCCGGTTG
>JAFGNO010000006.1 GCA_016926985.1 Anaerolineae bacterium | reverse complement strand
GACGCCGAAATGAGCCTCAGCGAGTATGAGGATTTCATCTATGGGGCAGCGATGGTACACCTGGATGACCCGGTAGCGTATTGGAAACAAAAGTCTGCTGAGCAGCAGCGTCTGATTGACTGGCTCAAAGGCAAGGACAGGGTAGAAGTAAAGGGCGAGAACGTCGATCTGACCCTTTCCATCAAGGATCGAATCTTCATCAATGCCGATGGGAAACGGAACTTCCCTGACGGCGAAATCTACACCGGCCCGGTAGAGGACTCGGTCAACGGCTGGGTGCGCTATACCTATCCTGCCATTTATAACAGCCGGGAAGTCGAGGGCGTCGAGCTAACCTTCAAGGAAGGTAAGGTGGAGAAAGCCACCGCCACAAAAGGTGAGGATTATCTCAACAGCGTCCTGGATACCGATGAGGGCTCTCGCTATCTGGGCGAATTTGCCATTGGCACCAGCGAGGGGATCCAGCAGTTCACCCGCAATATCCTGTTTGACGAGAAGATCGGCGGGACGTTCCACATGGCTGTCGGGGCAGGTTATCCCAATACGGGATCGAAAAACAAGTCTGCCGTTCACTGGGATATGATCTGCGATATGCGCTCTGATGGGGAGATCATTGTTGATGGCGAATTATTCTATAAAGATGGCACATTCAACGTATAAATGATGGAGATTGGAGTGTTCAATGGACCCAAGAGTTGATAAAGTCGCCGATGTACTGGTTAACTATTCGGTTGCGGTGAAGACCGGCGACCTGGTGCGGATCAGGGTATTCGATCCGGTTGCCTCGCCGATGGCGCTGGAAGTCTATAAATACGTGCTGCTGGCAGGTGGAAATGCATTTTTCCAGATGTCGCCAGCTGGGTCTGGTGAGGTTTTTTATAAGAACGCCAGCGATGAGCAGTTAGATTTCCTTAACCCCCTCGCGATGTGGACGATCGAGAATGTCGATGTCGATATTGCGCTGCTGGCCGATTCAAACACCAAGGCATTGACCAATATAGATCCCCCAAAGATATCGCGGGCCAGGGCTGCGGGCCGCCCGGTCAGCCAGCGTTTCATGGAGCGGCAGGCGGTTGGCGCCCTGCGCTGGACGCTGACCCAATACCCGACCCATGCCTCCGCCCAGGACGCCGAAATGAGTCTCATGGAATACGAGGATTTCGTCTACAGCGCCTGCATGGTGCATCTTGATGACCCGGTTGCCTACTGGAAAGGGATCGCCGCCGAACAGCAGCGCCTTGTTGACTGGCTCAAAGGTAAAGAACGGGTGGAAGTCAGGGGAGAACATGTTGAACTGACCCTGTCCATCAAAGACCGGGTGTTCATCAACGCCGATGGAAAAAAGAATTTCCCGGATGGTGAAATTTTCACCGGCCCGGTTGAGGATTCTATGAACGGGTGGATCCGGTTCACCTACCCGGCTATCTACAGCGGGCGTGAAGTGGATGGTATTGAACTCCACTTTGAAGAAGGCAAGGTGGTCAAGGCCACCGCCGAGAAGGGCGAGGATTTCCTGAACAGCGTCCTGGACACGGATGAAGGGGCGCGCTATGTGGGGGAGTTTGCCATCGGGACTAACATGGGCATCACGCAGTTCACCCGTAATATCCTGTTTGACGAGAAGATGGGCAAAACCATGCACATTGCGGTGGGAGCCAGCTATCCCGACACCGGCGCAAAGAATGAATCAGCCATCCACTGGGATATGATCTGCGACATGCGCTCTGGCTCAGAGATACTTGTTGATGGCGAGTTGTTCTATAAAGACGGCGAGTTCCAGGTCTGATTTACACTGTGACCGGTTCAACTCAATATTGAAGAGGAGCAAAATTGGGTGGGCGTGGCTCACCCAATTTTAGTTCTGGCGAGCTCGGCGACGAGTGGGGCTAACTTCGCCCAGTCCCGGTTGCGGGCGTAGGCTACCGCCAACGTCTCCTGTGCCAGCCGGTCATGTGGGTCTTTGGCTGCCTGCTGCTCAAGAAAAGCGACCACAGTTGGCGGTACTGGCTTATCATCGGTAAATAAGGCTTCGTATGCCTTGCGCATCTGGCGCACAAAGGCCTGCATCCTGGCGTATTCACGCCGCTCCTGGATCAACCAGTAGATCGTGTCAAGCAGTTCGCCGGGGCGCAGGGGTTTCACTAAATAGTCGCGCGCCCCGGCGCGCATGGCATGTCGAATATCCTCAACGCTGTTGACAACAGACAGCATCAGCACCTGAATAGAACTGTCATCGCGTAAAATCGTCCGGGCAATCTCCGCCGCGTCAAAGTCGATGAGATCATAATCCAGCACGACCACATCCGGCTGGTTGATGGTCACAAGCGAAACAATATCATCGGAGGGGGTGTAGGCCCCGACAATCTCAACGTCAGCAGCCTGATTGAGTTCAGGATCAACCTCACTCACTGTATCCGGGTTATCGGTTGCAAATATAAGTCGTATTGGTCTGGCACTCATCGGGCATCCCTGTATAACGCTGGTTGCCGGGGAGCAGGGCAAGCGACGACAGAGGCAATGGGCCTGCTCCCGGCCGAAAAATTGCACGAGTTCATTCTAGCATGTTTGCTGCTCCGCCCCTATTTTGTACTTGTGCAACTATTCCAGCTATAGCACTATCTACAGGCTGCGGTAAAATCGATTTATGGCTCAACATAAGACACGCTATCGCGTAACTCCCCAAGCAAAGGGGACTTCTGCCCGGCAGCAGGCTGACTGGCAGGCTCGCTATGGAGAGGACCTTGACCTGGTTAAAAATCAGGATCATATCCTGGCTTATATTGAAGCAGTGCGAACTGCCCCAACCTGGAGTGTGGATGTCTATAATAAGATCGTGCAGCGGATGGGGCGCGAGGGGCGTCCGATTATCCCGAAGGCGCACATCCGTCGAAGCTACCTGGCCTTAATAGATACCGGGGAGGTGGAGCGGGATGACGAAGTTCTGCTGCGCCTCCGGATGAAGCCCACTCGCACCCTCAGCGGTGTGGCCCCCGTCACCGTGCTGACCAAACCCTATCCCTGCCCCGGTCAGTGTGTTTTCTGCCCTGCAGACGAAGCAATGCCCAAATCGTATCTGAGCAATGAACCTGGGGCGATGCGGGCGCTGATCCTCGGCTTTGACCCGTGGGAGCAGGTGTGCCGGCGCATCCGGACAATGCAGCGCACCGGACATGCGACCGACAAGATCGAACTGCTCATTTTAGGGGGGACCTGGTCAAGCTACCCACGTGATTATCAGGAATGGTTTGTTCGCCGCTGTTTTGACGCAATGAATGAAAAAAGCGCCGAATCGCTGGAAGAGGCTCATTACATAAATGAGACAGCGCCTCATCGCAATGTGGGTCTGGTCATTGAAACGCGCCCGGACCGGATCACTCCAGAAGAAGTAATATGGCTGCGCCGATTAGGGGTGACGCGGGTGCAGCTTGGTGTGCAAACACTGGACGATGCGATCTCGGCAAAAAACAGGCGTGGAGAAACCGCTTCCCAGGTGCGACAGGCCATGTGCCTGCTGCGAGGGGCAGGAATGAAAGTGGCGATCCACATCATGCCCAATTTGCTTGGCGCGACACCGGCAGGCGATCTGGCTGTTTTCCGGCAGGTCTGGGATGACCCGGCAATGCGTCCGGATGAGATGAAGATTTACCCGACAGGTTTGCTGCGCGGTACTGAATTATACGACCATTATGAGCAAGGATCGTATTGCCCTTATACAGAGGAAGAGTTGGTTGACCTGCTGGTTGCCTGCAAGCAGCTGGTACCCCGCTACTGCAGGCTGAACCGGGTGATGCGCGATATCCCTGCGCCAGATATTGCTGATGGTGTAACCACCTCGAATTTACGCCAGGTTGTACAGGAAAGCCTCTGGCAGGCCGGGACGCCCTGCCAGTGTATCCGCTGCCGGGAAGTGCGGAAAGAGCTGGTTGACCCGGAGCGGATCACGATCAACCGGCTGAACTATGATACTGACCACAGCCGGGAGGTTTTTCTCAGTGCCGACACACCGGATGACCGCCTGGCGGGATTTCTGCGGCTGTCTCTGCCAACCGCACCGGCAGCCATTACCGAAATCGATGGCAAGGCGCTGATCCGGCAGGTGCAGGTCTATGGGCCTGTCGTGGCGCTAGAGGAAGACCCGGGGACGCGTGCTCAACACCAGGGATTAGGGAGCAGGCTCATTGCCGCCGCGCTCAACCTGGCAGCAGAAGCCGGGTTCAGGGAAATTGCGGTTATTGCTGCTGTTGGCACGCGCGCCTACTACCGGCGGTTCGGATTTGAACTGGACGAGCTTTATATGAGCCGCCAGGTGTAAAAGGGAGGACAGATTCATGCAACGATTATCCCAGCCACGCATCCGGGATGCACTCTCGCGGGTGGACGCGGGTATTTTTGGCCTCAACGCCCAATACTATCCCTGCGTCAGGTCAAGCAATGATGCCGCACGCAAGCTGGCAGAACACCATACCCCCGAGGGCACGCTTGTGATTACCGATGAGCAGACGGCAGGGAGGGGGAGACACGGGCGCAAATGGCTTGCTCCTGCTGGGTCCAGTCTGCTGATGTCGGTCGTTTTTCGCCCATCTTTGCCCGTTGAGCAGGTCAATCGGCTGGTGATGGCCTGCGGACTGGCAGTTGCAGAGGGCTGCGAGGCTGCAGCAGGAATAGGTGTGGATATAAAATGGCCCAATGACCTGCAAACCGGCGGGAAAAAGCTGGCCGGGATCCTGTCGGAAAGTACCGTGATCGGCGAGTTGCTTGAATGGGTCATTGTCGGGATCGGGATCAACGTCCACCAGGTTTATGATAAAGGCGACCCGCTGGCAGCGACCGCAACCAGCCTGAAAATGGCCTCCGGGAAAGACATTGACCGTGCAGAGCTGCTGGGAATTGTCCTTGAAAAACTGAATTACTGGTATCGGCAGATTGCAGAGCCAGTTTTGCTCATCACTTTGGCAGAGCGCTGCGTCACTATTGGACGATGGATACAGGTTACATCAGGCAGTAATGTATATAGAGGGCTGGCAGAAAGCATTCTGGAAACGGGCGAACTGGTGCTGCGCACCGGCGCGGGCGAATTACTTACGATAGCAGCGGGAGAGGCGAAAACAACTGAATATGACGGACAGGCTTGAGCAAGCCAATGGCGCCCCGCTTGATGAATACGGGGAACGCTATTTTCAATCCTATAATTATGCCGACCGCCCGTTGGGTCGGTTCAGCATGTACTGGTTCGCCCGCCGTTATTATGCGCGGTTGGTCAGGCGCTTTGCACCTCATAAACCAACAACCATGCGACTTATCGAGTTGGGCTCAGGGTTAGGTCATCTGCTGGGGCTGCTGAATGACCGGTATGCATGTGTTGGAATTGATATCGCACACTATGCAGCCGTACAAACCCGGCTGAATGCGCCGGGAGCGTCGGCGCTGGTCGCGTCTGCGGATGCGCTGGAGATTTTTGCGGACGGGTCGTTTGATGTCGTGGTGGCGCTGCATCTGGTGGAACACCTGCTAGACCCGGAAACCAGTATCAGGAATGTATATCGGATACTGGTTGATGGCGGGCTTTTTCTGTTTGCTACGCCTAATCCAGAGTATGCCCTTCGATCTTTTAAAAAGCCCCACGTAACGCCGGATGCCATCTCTAAAGACCCTACCCATATCAACGTGCATCCACCGGAGACCTGGCGCAGATGGATCGAGGAAGCAGGGTTCCGGGGACTGCGCCAGTTCGGTGATGGGCTGTGGGATGTGCCTTATCTGCCGATTATCCCTAAATCCCTTCAGTTTGCCGGTTTTGGCCTGCCGAGCCTTGTCCAGGTGCTGACCGGGACCACCCTGATCCCGGTTTCGCTGGGAGTTAACACAATCACAATTGCCCGGAAGGAGAACGGTGATGGATCGACCTAGAAGGCCATTTGTTGTAGCAGCCGGATTAACCGTGGTCGGCTGGTTGATTGTCCAGCTTGCCCGGAGGCAGCGTATCAAACAGCGCAGCGGGTACTTCGATGGGAAGGTGATCGTTATCACCGGAGCATCGCGGGGAATTGGGCGCGAACTGGCGCTTGCGCTGGCGCGGCGCGGCGCTTACCTTGTCCTGGCTTCTCGGAACGAGCAGGCGTTGAAATTGGTTGCCAGGGAATGCATGTCCGCCAACCGGCTGATCCGCACCCTGGTGGTTCAGACCGATGTAACCGACGACGAGCAGTTGGGGAACCTGGTCGAGAAAACGCTCCAGGAATTTGGGCGAATTGATATCCTGATCAACAATGCAGGCATCCGGCAGGGCGGGGCTTTAACGCAGGTCGATCTGGACACCACGCGGAATGTGATCCAGGTCAACCTGCTGGCGTCCATGCACCTGACCCAGCTTGTACTCCCTGCCATGCTGAAGCGGGACAAGGGTGTAATCGTCAATCTCGCGTCAGCCGCCGGGCATGTGGCCGAGCCCTATTTT
>JAFGNO010000052.1 GCA_016926985.1 Anaerolineae bacterium | reverse complement strand
TTAAATAAAGAAAGGACTGCGAGCCGCGATGTCTATTCGCGGCTCGCAGTCCAGGATGATTGGTTGTCATGGGCCTTCGTACACTTGACCATGACAACATCATCGCCAGGTTATTCAGCCCTGGGTGCTGCTTCCGGCCAATCTGTACCTCGGCCATATTCTGGTCGGGGTATCAATATCATATGCGGGCCGACCATTGTCGTCTTCAAAACAGAACTATTCTTGTTCAGTTGTGCCTGTCTGCGCTCAGCATCCTCGATGATCGAAGCCGCCCGTTTATCAGCCTTTTTAGGTAATCCCAACATGACATTTTCCTCCTGCCATTACAATTACAATGTTCATCTTGACCAAATGATACAGCAAAAGGAAAGCGTTGTGATCCCCCAAAGGGGGTAGATCAGGGGAGGAGGGGGTAGTATTTTTGGTTCCTTGCATCAACTGAAGTACTTCTTGCAGATATTGACCGGCCCTCCATCTGATGCTCGCCCGGTAAGTAAAGATGGGCAGATAAACAAATGATCTGGAGCAAAAAGGGAACTTTGACCTGGAGACACATTAGAGATCTGCTTATTGGATCCCATCTTCCCTTGGGTGTCTGTCCGAAGCATGGCTCGATAATGCTCATGCGTTATCCACCCTCTCGCCGGATATGCTGGCTCCTATCGCCTATGCTAACCAGGAAATCTTTCTTGGGTTGGTAGCAGCCGGTGCGCTTTGGATTTTGGGAGTTACAGGAATAATATTTACTATCTTTGTCTTCAATAATCTCTGATGCTATACTGCGTCTAATCGAAGACTGGTTGATTCAGAGCTATGCAATGCATCTCAATACCACGCTGCCGCCTTACCCTGATGGATGGTATGTTGTTGCCTTTTCATCTGAATTAAAACCCGGTGATGTTCTGTCGCGGCGTTTTGCCGGTCAAGATATCATCCTGTTCCGCACCCAATCCGGCCAACCCGCCATAATTGATGCTTATTGCCCACATCTGGGCGCTCATTTCGGTTATGGTGGCTGCGTGGTTGGTGATGCCATCCGCTGCCCATTCCACGCTTTCACCTTCAACACCGGTGGAGATTGTATCTCTACCGGTTATAACAGCAATCCGCCGCCCAAAGCCACCGTCCGTACCTGGCCGCTTCAGGAAACACACGGCTTGCTGCTGGTTTATTACGCTGCCGATGACCAGCCACCGGATTGGCACATCCCGACCCTGGACACCGAAGGCTGGCTCCCCTTGATCACCTCCTCATGGATGCTCAACAGCCACCCTCAGGAGACATCAGAAAACAGCGTTGATCTGGGACATCTGATGGTGGTGCATGGCTACGAAAACTTGCAGATATTAAAAGCACCTCATCTCGACGGCCCTTATATGACGGCCCGTTATGGGATGCGACGTCCAGCGCGGGGAATGATGAGCACTGTTGACACGGAGTTTACCATACACCTTCACGGGTTGGGCTACTCACTGGTGGAAGTGTCCATCCCGGTCATGAACCTCCAGACCAGGCAGTTTGTACTGGCAACCCCGGAAGATGAGGGGAAACTCAGGTTAAATATCGCCGTCAGCATGCAGAAATTTTCAGCAGACATGCGGCAATCAGGGATACTTCGCCTGCTGCCCAGAGTCTTGCTGAATGTCATGATGCCCCACCTGATCATGGATGGATTTACCCGCGATGTGCAGCAGGACTTTGAAATCTGGGAGCACAAGACGTACATCTCGCCGCCTATTCTGGCTGAAGGGGATGGGCCGGTGGGTAAATACCGGTACTGGACACGTCAGTTTTATCCACAATTGCGAGGTACAGCATCATGACCATGCAGCCACCCTTAGCCCCCGGTTTACCCATCATCCAGCAAGCACCAGGCCTGCTGCGTAACCCACTTGATTTGATGTTACGAATGTATTACGAACTGGGGCCGGTCTACCGGGTGCGCGGCGGCGGGCGCGAATATACTGTGTTGGCCGGTTTGGAAGCTAATCGCTGGTTCAGCCAGCATGCTGATGAGTACATGAGCAGCGGGCCGGTCTATCAGCCTTATATGGATGATATGGGGTCCGATCTGGCGTTGGTCGCACTGGATGGCGATCAACACAAAACGTTCCGTAAATCGCTGCGTCCTGGCTACTCACGCGAAGCCATTGCCCCCCACCTGCCGGACATGCTGGCCGAGATTGAAAAAGCCACGCAAGCGTGGGAACCGGGCCAGAAGATTAACGTATTGGATACCATGCAGCTTCTGGTGTCCCAGGTGATGGGAATTGGGATGGCACGCTGCCCGGTTGACCATCATTTTAGTGATGTGCGCACCTTCGGCCTGATCTTTCTGGGAGCGGGGGTGGGCGGCTTTCCCAATTTCATGCGCCGCCTACCACACTATCGAGCGGCCCGGCAGCGTGCGCTTAGATTTATTCAGGCGCGGCTGGATGATCATCGTCAGCATCCCAATAAAATCCATCCGGACCTGCTGGATGTGCTGCTGCAAACGCATCGACCGGATGGCAGTCCCTTGTCCGAAACGGACCTGCTGGCGACCGCCCATACGGCTTATACCAATGGTCTGGTTTACGTATCAGCTTCATCTGGCTTTATGTTATACCGGCTGCTCAAACATCCGGAAGTACTGGAAAAAGTACAGCCGGAGATCGATGATCTGTTTGCCAACGGTACACCCGACATCAACCACTTACGTCAGAGCCGCTGGCTGCGCGGTGCTTTCATGGAATCGATCCGGCTGCATCCGGTGGCGCTCTCTAACCCCCGCTACGTGGAGAAGACGTTTGAGTTTGCCGGGTATGAGATCAAAGCCGGGTCGGCTACCCTGACGGCAACCGCAGTCTGTCACTATCTGCCGGAGTTGTTCCCCGACCCCACTTCCTTTGACATCGAACGCTTCAGCCCGCCCCGCTCGGAGCATCGCCAGCCGGGGGCCTTTGTGCCCTTTGGCCTCGATGCACATTCCTGCCTGGCAGCGGGGGTGGTGGAGGCCGTGATGATGCTGATCGTTGGGAAGCTGCTGCATAAGTACCGCTTTAAACTTGACCCACCCTCCTACAACCTAAAACTATCGGTGATGCCTTTCCCTGCCCCAGAATCCGGGTTCAACATCCACTTAAGCGAAATCCGCGTTCCCGCCCTGGTAGAGATAACCTCGTACGAGGATATATTCGCAGCCCTGCTGCCCGATGTGGACGCCAGGGAGATCGATCAACTGGCACAGCAGGCTGTCGTCAAGCAGTATGAAGGCGGCCAAACCATTATCCGGGAAGGTGATCCGGCAGAGGCGTTTTTCATTATTCTTGATGGGGAGGTTGAAATCTCGCAGGAGCAGGCCGGGATACTGGCTCATCTGCACAGCGGGCAGTACTTCGGCGAGATCGGGTTGTTATATGGCACAACGCGCAATGCTACTGTCCACACCACAGCGCCCACCACCGTCCTGAGCATCGACCGCCAGAGTTTCATCCAGATGGTTACTCAATACGACCTGACCAGTGGGGAGATCGCCAAACTGGTCCATAAACGGCGCATCACAACCACGGTTGCCAGGGTTTTACCGACCCTTTCTGTGAACCAGATCGACGAATGGTTACCTGAATTTGAGGTACGCACCTACGATCCCGGCGCAACTGTGATCAAACAG
>JAFGNO010000051.1 GCA_016926985.1 Anaerolineae bacterium | reverse complement strand
GTGGCGATGGCCTTGGGGCTGGTCGGGTTGATCCGTCTGGAGCAGCGCGGGCACGGAGTTGGCGAACGAACCGGGCGAGAGCGCCACAGCTGGTCGGAGATGTGGCGGGTGATTGCCGGCAACAGGCAGGCCCGGTTGTTTTTCTTTTACCTGCTCCTGCTGCTGGCGGCTATTCTCGGTCAGGACGTGCTGCTTGAGCCTTACGGGGGGGAAGCTTTTGGGCTGTCTCCGGCCCAGACAACACGAATTACGTCGCTCTGGGGAGTATGCGTGCTCTTGACTCTATCCCTGACTGGTATATTCCAGGCGAGAATACCCCGGCGGACCGCCGTCTTGCTTGGTAACTGGGGGGCGCTTGCAGGTTTCATCTTGATTGCTGGCAGCGGTCTTATTGGGGCTTCCAGCGTTTTTTACGGCGGCGTTGTCCTGCTGGGCCTGGGAACCGGAATTTCCACTGTCTCCAACCTCTCTTTGATGCTGGATATGACTACACCTCAGAATGTGGGCCTGTTTATAGGCGCCTGGGGCGTAGCCAATGCGCTGTCCCGGCTGGTAGGACAGGTGATCAGCGGTGCGCTGCGCGACCTGGTCGCCGGGGTCACCGGCAATGCTGTAGCCGGGTATGTAATAGTATTTGCGTTTCTGGTAGCCTTTATCCTGGTTGCCCAGGTGCTGTTCCGGTCGGTGGATGTGGTGATATTCCGCAAGCGGGCGGCGGAACAGTCAAAATCCCTGGTTGAAGCGGTAGCCATGATGCATGAGGCCCAGGGCTGACACGGGATCAGCACGGTCGTTCTGTTCTTACCCGGCTCAGCCGGGTTTCTTTTTTTTGTTTGGGGCGTTTTGTGTTACGGAAGAAACAAATGAAACTCGCATAATCTATGGGGGGCCTCACCCCGAATCCCTTTCCCTCAGGGAGAGGGACTTTTTCACCCTTCCCCCTGAGGAGGGCTGGGGATGCGGGCACAGGGGCTGCTTTCAAACAACCTCGGTGCCGATGGATTGCTGCTTTGTGCGAAATCGATTTGTTTACTCCATTAGTCTGGTGCATGCACCGGATTCATCCTGTGAATTGAGCATGCTGCCAGGCCGGTCAACCTATGTGTGGCGCGTGATTCCCGGGCACGATACAGATTATTGGGCAATATCGGTTAAAATGGGGCGGGTGTGGCCGTTTTTGATGAATTGCACCAGGGAGGTTGTTTCCGATGAAGAATCTGCTTGTTACCGGTGGGGCCGGGTTTATTGGCAGCAATTTTGTTCGTTATATGCTGGACCGATACGATGACATAAACATTGTTGTTTACGACAAACTGACCTATGCCGGAAACCTTGACAATCTTGAACCGGTGGCGCCCAATCCCCGCTATAAGTTTGTGAAGGGGGATATTGCACATCGCGAGAGCGTGGCAAATGCCCTATCTGCCAATGAAATCGACACGGTGGTGAACTTTGCAGCCGATACCCACGTCGACCGGAGTATCCTCGACCCCGGAGTTTTTATCCAGACCGATGTGGTAGGCGTGTATACTCTGCTTGATGAGAGCAAGAATCACGGCGTTGACCGGTTTCTGCAGGTCAGCACCGACGAGGTTTATGGCTCGATTGATGAGGGCTTCTTCCGGGAGGGTGATCCACTGGAGCCAAACAGCCCATATGCTGCCGCTAAAGCTGGCGGCGAGTTAATGGTTCGTGCTTATCATGTCACCTATGGCATGAACACGGTTGTTACGCGGGGCAGCAATACCTTTGGCCCTTACCAGTACCCGGAAAAGCTGCTCCCGCTGTTTATCACCAATGCCATTGATGATGAGCCGCTTCCACTTTATGGGGATGGGATGCAGGTGCGTGATTGGCTCTATGTCCTGGACCACTGCTCAGGGATCGACCTGGTCCTTCGTAGGGGGGAGCCTGGCGGGGTATATAACCTTGGCGGTGAGAATGAGCGGCACAATATTGATGTGATCAAGGCTATGCTTTCGATCCTGGGGAAACCTGAAACGTTACTCCGGCCTGTGGAAGATCGCCTTGGCCATGACAGGCGCTATGCGCTGGCCAATGACCGGCTGTATGCACTGGGGTGGGAACACAGCCATTCCTTTGAAAAGGCGCTCGAGATCACTGTCGACTGGTATGTAAAAAACGAATGGTGGTGGCGCAAGATAAAGAGTGGCGAATTCAGGGCATATTACGAACAGCAGTATGGACATCGGTTAAAAGAATAGTAAGAAGCCATTTGAAAATCGGTGCGGTGGCCCTCATCTCCGGCAGGGAGAGGGATTTAGGGTGAGGGCTTCAATGCGAATATTCAAATTGGCTCTAAAAGATGGCATTTTGGTGGATAAGGGCCAGCGCGTTTATATGCTGGCTTATTTCTGTTCGTAAAGGGTCTTCAGCAGCAGCCAGCAGTCTTCGGTAACTGTGTGGCATCTCCCTGCCGGGTCAGTATATGACCAGGTAGAGAGGTAGTCTTTCAAGGGCTGGTAGCCCAGCCTGCTATACAGGCGTCGCGCGCCAAGATTCTCTTTTTCAACGGAAATCGTTGCTGCCAGAAAACTGTTGGCAGACAGCACCTCTTCTGCGTGGGTGATGAGTGCAGTTCCAATGCCAATTCCCTGGAAGGCTTCCATCACCTGGAAGGAGTAGAGGTAAGCCCGTGTTTTACCATCGGCGAAAAGGGGATCGGCTGGGCCAAGCTGGATAAAAAGGCGTCCAATTGGATAATCATTGTGAGCGGCGACAAGGATCAGGCGGAGGCCAGCGATCTGCCCTTTGTAGGCTGACTGAAACAATTCGCGGTAGTGCCAGAACTGCTTATTCCATTCGAGCCTGGCAATATCCTGTTCGTTGGCGGTGCGTATCAATACCGGCAGCGTGAGATCAACGCGCTTCTGCCGAATCTGAAGAGTAGTCATAAATGCCTTTAAGGTGGGTCAGCTCTGGATCATGTAGCCGACTCCATGAATGGTCAGGATATAGCTGGGATTGCTGGGATCCGGCTCGATCTTTGCACGCAGGTTCCTGATATGTGCTCGCACAAGGTCGGGGTCACCGGTGCCCCGTGGATAATTCCAAACACTGTCGAGTAGATTGTGCACGGAGTGCGCTTTTCCTGGCGCTTCCATCAGGCGAGCTAACAGGCTGAACTCGGTGGAGGTTAACTGGACATTTTCTATATGGGGCAAAGATACCTGGAAGCTCTGCGTGTTGAGCCTGATATTCCCCACGATCAGGTTTTCCGGTGTGCCCTGGTCGGCTTGCATCCGGCGCAGCAGCGCCCTCACGCGGGCGTTCAATTCGTTCAGTTCAAAGGGCTTCGTGAGGTAATCGTCTCCGCCAGCATCCAGGCCGCTTACTACATCATCGGTTTGCCACTTGGCGCTCAGGAACAGAATGGGCATTGTTCTATACCGGCTGTCTACCCGTAATTCCTGGCAGAATTGAAGCCCGTCTTTGCTGGGCATCATAATGTCAAGGATAAGCAAATCAGGACGGCGGTTCTGGATCTTCACCCATGCCTGGGCAGCAGATTCGGCCAGTTCAACTTCATGTCCTTCACGATTGAGTGCCCTCCGGATGGTGCCCAGGACTTCCGTGTCGTCATCGGTAATCAATATATAAGCCATATTTTTCCCTGGAGCTTTTCCCTCTGTCAACGAAGAACCTGCACCCTCGTACCCTATTATAAAAACATGGCCTGACCTGTGCTACCTGTCTAATATGAAAACTTGCAGAGACTACTCCGGATAATTAGACTCCTCCTACTATGGACCGTATCCGGCACAACCAACTGGTACTCTACCAGTTCAACAGTCTCCGTTATCGGCAGGAAATATCCCATGCCATTTTCACCCGGCGAGGGGGTGTGAGCAAGCCTCCCTACGATTCGCTGAATGTGGGTTCCACTGTAGGTGATGATGTTGACCGCGTGAAAGCCAACCAGCAAATCATGTCCGGTTTTTTTGGCGTGGACAGTGATTCTGTATGTACCACATGGCAGGTGCATGGCAGTCATGTTATCTGTGCCCATCGCAAAGCCCCTGATGATAACCTTCCCAGAGCAGATGGGATTATTACCAATGAGCCGCATTTACCACTTGTTATGCGGTTTGCAGACTGCATCCCACTGGTGCTGTATGATCCGGTACAGCATGTAATTGGTTTGGCCCATGCCGGCTGGCGAGGCACGGTTGCTGGTATTGGGCAGGCCACAGTCAGGAAAATGAGCAAGGCTTACGGGGTGCGTCCTCGGGATATCATTGCTGGTATCGGCCCCGGAATTGGGCCTTGCTGCTATGAAGTTGGTCCGGAAGTGGTTTTACAGGTCCGCGCTACCTATCTGGACTATCGTGACCTCGTAATCCCACCGCCTAACGGCAACGGGCATGGATCACACCTGGATCTCTGGAGGGCAAACAGGCTCGCGCTTGAAGCGGTTGGCGTAAGACAGATCGAAACGGCAAATCTATGCACTGCCTGTCTCACTGATGAGTTTTACTCTCACCGGGCTGAATCCGGGAAAACGGGGCGGTTCGGCGTTATGATCATGCTGAACAATTGATTGTCTGGTCATCAATGTGACTCTCGGCGACAATATTGATCATGTGCTGAATGAAATCCACCGGGCTGCCCGAAAATCCGGTCGGGATGCGAGCGGCATCTTGCTGGTTGCCGTGACGAAGACCCACCCATTTGAGACGATTTACCAGGCCTATCAACATGGTCTGAGACATTTCGGTGAAAACCGCGTGGAAGAGGGCAACCCAAAAATTGAGGCCGGGCGGGACTTGATGCCGGATGCTGTATGGCATATGATCGGGCATATCCAGAGCCGGAAAGCTTCAAGCGTACCGGGGACCTTCGACTGGGTTCATTCTGTTGACCGGTACAAAATCTCTCGCCGGCTGGATGCTGACGCAGGGGAAAAGGCACTCAGTCTTGATGCATTATTTGAGGTCAACCTGAGCGGTGAAGAGAGTAAGTACGGATTTGATCTGTCCCGCTGGCCCTCTGACCCGGCCCAGCTAGACAGGTTCTTTCAGGCGGTCGAGGGATCGCTGGCACTGGACCATCTGCGATGGCAGGGGATCATGACCATGGCGCCCTATACCACCCGGCCAGAGACTGTGCGACCGATCTATCGCCGGGCGCAGGAACTGCTCAGCGCCGTGCATGAGCGATTTGGCAGCCGGATAGGGTCACACCTATCGATGGGAATGAGTGGCGACTTCGAGGTTGCTATTGAAGAGGGGGCCACGATTGTCCGGATTGGCACGGCAATCTTTGGGCAACGCTTACAGGATACGGATAACTGACAGAATAACAGGCAGGGTGTTTGGTGAGTACTGTCATTACACTGATATTTATCATTATTAACGTCTATGAAGTTATTCTGCTTCTCCGCGTGATGCTGTCATGGTTTCGCGTGGACCCATATGCCAATCCCTTTGTCCGAATCCTCTATAATCTGACCGAGCCCATCCTGGAACCTATCCGGGAGATCCTGCCTCAGTCCGGGATGATAGACTTCAGCCCGCTTGTGGTCTTTGTCCTGTTGATGGCCCTTCAGCAGGTTTTGAGCGCGCTGATTTAACCTCAGTGGTTGACCGGTATCGGCGTGATGTGTTAAGGGTACAGCAGGGCGATCCATTTGCCCGGTTGCGCATGCCCCCTGAGCGGATATACTGGTCATATCACCCGGATTATTCATGGACGGTCAGGGAAAAGGTATATACAGCGGAGTGGTTCAATGCCAAAACGTGAATTTAACATCACCCAGGCGGCGCGTGGTGCAGCCATTACAGTTCGCATTGTGCCGATGGCGAATCGCACTGAACTTGTGGAAATTGAAGATGATGGAACCATCAAAATCCGCCTGATGTCCCCCCCGGTTGAGGGACAGGCTAATGACGAACTCATTGCATTTCTGGCTGAGATACTTGATCTGAGCCCGGCAGATATTGAGATCGTGGCTGGACTTGAGAGCAGGAAAAAGCTGATCAGCATGCTCAATATCAGGGCAGCAGAAGTTGAGGAGAAAGTCAGAAATATGCTTGTGGGTTAGCGGGTTCGACCGGGAAATCTGGAACGGCGGCTGGAAAAACCAACCGCCGTTTTGTTTACATCACTGCAGGCAGCGGGATCGTTTCAGATACGCTCAGTGCGCAGAGTGAACGGAAAGCTGAATCGCGGATTTCGGGGTGTTCATCTCTCAATGCGCCGTATAACGGCTTTACGGCATCGGTTAAACACAGTGCGCCAATTGCTTCAATGGCTGCCAGGCGTGATGCTTCATCGCCTTCCTGCATGGTTCGGATCAACTGGCTGATCCCCGTAATACCTGGTTCCACATTCTGGTTTCGCTCAGCATACCAGGCCGCCAGCCATTTCAATTCCTGCGGTTCTTCTCGCTTTTCAGGGCTCCTGGTGTTGTAGGTTCCTTCCCGGCGCGGCTCAAGCAGTGTGGTGGCTGCTGTGCGTACTAACCATTCACTATCTCTTTTTTCCATATCCCGCAGGAGTTCGACAGCCCACGGTGTATTTGCGCGATCAAGGCCATAAACTGCCGCCTTGCGAGTGCGGGAATCCTCTTCACCAGCGGCCTCGCGCAGGATTTCATGTCCTTCGCCCAGCATATTGGTTGCGCCAAGCAGTTCAGCCGCGGCTCGGCGGGCGAGATCGCTGCCGCTCAGAAGTGCGCGGATCAGCAGGTTCAGCGCGGCTTCGTTGGCACAGGCTCCCAGCGCCAGGGATACCACCACGTCAACGCCCGGAGCCTTATCTTCAAGAAGGTCTCCCAGAGGGCCCGCATTAGCCGGGTTGCCCAATGCGCCAAGCCCGATGATGCAGAGCATCCGCACCTTGTTATCAGGGTGTTGCAAACCTTTCATAAAAATCCGGTTGGCTTCGGGGGATTGCGAAGCAGCCAATGCAGCCATTGCCCGTTCGCGGGACGCTTGAAATCCCACTGGACCAAGCAGTATTTGTTCAGCCTTCAGAAAAACGGGGTCCCGCCAGGGTGCATTTTCCGGCGCATCTGCAGCCCAGGCCAGTGGTTCAAGAATGCTCCTTTTGAGAAGGTTATCTGGTTGGGAGGCCGCAAAATGGGCAACATATGGCGAGATATCATCCAGTTCCGCCAGAAAAGGCATGATGGAGCGGGCGAGGAATGAGTCGTCAAGAAATGTTTCTTGCAGACCGCGCCCGACAAGGGCTGTCGCGGCGAGATAAGCACCAACCGTAGGATGGGTAAAGGTAATCTCCCCGGTCAGGAATTCTGTAAGCACGCGCACCTCGCCAAGCATTTGGTCGACAAAGGATATGGCCCCGCCCGTTTTTTCCTGCGCAGCAATACGAGCAGTTCTCAATACAGCAGTAAGTTCGTCCAGATCAACCCCCAGGCGATCCTGATCTTTGAGGATGATCTCAGCCAGCCGGCCAAGCCCTTCTTCTGCCTGCGGGAAGCGAAGAACCCGCTTGATATATGCCCCGTACCAACCCGCGCGTCCTTCTCCGGGGTCATCCCCGGCATAGGTCGCCCAGATATGCAGTGTGGCATCAAGAGGTGTCCGGCAGGTGTTTCCCCGCGCTGCCCGCAGTACAAGTTCTTCTGGCGGCTCCGGTGCGGGAATTCGGGAAGTCCCGGCGATCTCAGGCCAGGCGTTTTTCCAGGCCCCGCTGAGTGCTGTAAAGCGGGCATTGTCCCAGGGCATGATGGAAATTGGCGTAAGACCCAGCCGCAGCAGCGGGCCGTATCCAAGTACAGGCCCAGACATGATCAGGCGGTTGCCGGGGAAGCTCTCAAGCAGGACCTTCAGCCATTCAATAGCTTGCAGGCGTCTTTTTTCAGGGAGCTCATCCCAGCCATCTACCAGGAAAAGCCCGTTCCCAACTGCGAACTCTGGCTGAACAGCACTGACCAATCGGGCGCCCACGCCTGCAAGCCGGTGGGCGGCGGCTTCAATCAGCGGATTCAGGGGATTGGCCTCCACATCATACAGATCGGGAGAGAGGTTCACATCTCCAAGGTGGATATAGATTGGGAGGCGTCCATCACATACCGGGCCATTCTTTGTTTCTGTTTCACCGAACAGGCTGAGCAGTCGCGCAAGTGCCACTGTCCTTCCAGATCCGGGCAGACCAAGTATGAGAAGATGGTGATTGCCATTCAGGAGCTGGATGAGCTTAAGCTCAGGATATCGGTAGGGTCCAACCATCTGAGGCCAATCGATCACCAGTGGGACGAGTTGATGCGGGCGCTCATAGGCCATGCTATCTTCATCGAGGGGATCAAAGGGCGGTGGCTCCTGGAAAAAAGCAGGTTCAATACAGACTTTTTCCAGCGGCACCAGGTGTCCAGCAATGTGCATCCGCCTGGCGAGTTCAACAACTGCGCTGCGGTAATTTCCCTCAACACCGCGTGCCAGCCGTGCGCGGGTGGCAGAAACGCGCCCTTCCGCCGACCGGCGAAGCAGGCCGACCCGGTCTCTGAAAGTGTAGATCAACACGGCAAGTGCGATCGCAACAACTGCGCCAACAATGAGTGAAATGGGATCGACAGGCATTGGTTGTTCCCCTGATAATGCTGCTTACGTGAAAAGAATACGCCCACAGGTAGGGCAGGTCAGGACTTCACCCCGTCGAACCTGCTGCTTCATGCTGCTGGTCACCTGGACCCCACAGCCAGTGCACTCACCCTCCTGTGTGAGCTGTACCACTGAAGGTCTGCGCATACGTTTCCGTATGCTGTCATACAGCCGCAGGTGAGCAGGCTCAACGGCAGCGCGGGCTGTTTCACGGCTGGTTCTGAGTTCGGCTTCTTTGTATCGCAGGGTTTCCTGCTCCTGGGTGAGGTTGCCCAATTCTGCCTCTTTTTTTGCTTTGAGTGCTGCCAGGTGACTTTCGGCGATTTCCAGGTCGTGTTCGTGCTGCTCAACCTCTAGCATTGCCTCAATAACAGGCTCTTCCATAGCGGCGTGCCGCCGCCTGAGTTCTGACACTTTTTCCTGCAAATCGGAGAGTTCTCTTGGATTCTGGACCTGACCGGAATACAGGCGTGTTTCTACAGAGTCTCCTTCTGTTTTCAGTTCGTCGCGTTGCAGAAAGAGGTCATTCTGCCTGGCCCTCCACTGGCTGAGCAGTTTTGCCGTCTTGTCTCGCTCAGACTGTGCGCGACGGACTGCTTCATCAGCTTGAAGGAGCTGCTCAATCTCAATAAGGCGTTTTTTGATACGGTCTAATTCGCTGTCAATCTTCTGCAGGGCATGAAGCGCTTCTGTTTGTGCCACGCGCGGACCTATCCTTTTAAATCCTGTATTGAGCCAGTTTTTCTGGTAAGTCGAGAGACAGAAAGCTTCTGGTGTCTTCAATGGCTGGAAAGCGCCATTCGCAGGAAAGACTTTCCTTTCGATTGCTGGGCACATTATACTACTGGCTGGGAAATGGCAAAACCGCGCTGGCAGGTTGGATAAGCTTGGCGTTATCTGCCGGGGGATGTCTGGAGGAATCACGCATGAGCCTGCCGTGGAATTCTGGCAGGACTATCATGGTCTGGTGAATCAGGGTTGATCGGCCACCCCCAGCCGAGTTGGTGAAAGGTTAGATTATGCTGGGTGCCCGAGTTATCGAGCAATATGAATGGCGATGGGTGTTCACTGTCAGTGCAGTGCTTATTGTGCTTCTACTGCTGCCTTTTGTTTTTGTTTATGGTATTGGCAGCGACGCTTACCAGTTTATGGGTGTGCTGGTCAATCCCATTGATGGGATGTCATACCTGGCTAAAATGCAGCAGGGGTATGATGGAAGCTGGCTGTTCAAACTGGCCTATACACCGGAAAAACACGATGGTGTATTCCTGTATACCTTTTACCTCGGCCTGGGGCATCTTGCACGGGCGCTGGGCGTTTCCAATATCATGATATTCCACATCAGCCGGCTCGTCGGGAATATGGTCATGTTCCTTGCCTTTTACCGTTTTGTCGCTGATTGGACGGATGATATTTCCCAGCGCCGGCTCACCTGGCTTTTGGGTATGACAGGAGCCGGGCTGGGATGGGTTGCGCTGTTGTTTGGCCATCTCACCCCGGATCTCCTGGTGATCCCGGAGGCATTCCCTTTTCAGGCAGGTTATACCAATTCACACTTCCCCTGGTCGATTGGTATGGGGCTGCTTCTTGTCCACCTGCTTGTCACAACCTGGCTCGGAGAGGGAATCTCCTCGCCGGAGCTGAATATCTATTCGGTTGGAATTGCCTGCGCCACACTTTGTCTGGTGAGCATGTCACCGTATATCCTGCTCCCTGTTGGTATTGGTTTCGCGGGGTTGTTTGTGTGGTTGTGGGTGCGGGACAAGGCTTTCCCACGTAAGCAGTTGGGCTGGGGAGGGATTGTCATCCTGTTCATGCTGCCGCATGTTGTCTATGACCTGTGGGTTTTTACCGAAGCCAATCCGCTGTTCAGAGATTGGATGAGCCAAAACCAGACTCCATCCCCGCCTGTTTGGGATTATCTGATAGCTTTTGGGCCGCTGCTGATTCTGGCTGTGATTGGCTTGTGGGGTGGACGATTCAAACTCCAGGATGGCGATATCCTGCTGATTGCCTGGTTTTGCGCCACGCTGGTTCTGCTTTATGCGCCGCTCGGCATACAGCGCCGGTTCACGATGCTCTTGATTGCGCCAGTTGCCGTATTTGCCGGGCGTGGGTTGTGGCGTGTGATCCTTGCGAAATTCAAGCTGCGGATCAGGATTGTCATTACGGTTCTGGTGTTCATCATATTCATGCCAACCACCGTTGTGGCGCTGATTGGCCCGATTGTCGGGAGCTTTGATCTGTTGGAGCAAGGCGGGGGGCGATATTTCATGAATCATGCTGAGGTCGAGGCGGTGGAATGGCTGGCCGATACCGATCCGGGGACGCTGGTCCTTGCCTCGCCAGAGATGGGGACTTTTTTGCCGGTCTACGGGATGCGGGTTGTCTATGGTCATCAGTACGAGACTATCGATGCCGATTTGCGAAAACAGGCTGTGGAGGCGTTTTATGCGGGTATTCACTGCCAGGTCGTTGAAGATGAACAGGTGGACTATATCCTGGTGGGCCCGCGCGAACAGGCGCTGACCGGGGAGTTGACAATGTGCGCCATCCACGGGAATCCTGTTTTTACCTCTGGCGATGGAGAGGTTGTCATTTATGCCCGTGACGGAGGATAGCTCACCACGGGTATGGCGCGCTGTCACGCTGCTGACCATCCTTCTGATTGTTTCAATATACCTGGCCCTCGTGCCACCGGGTACGCTCCCGTTCAAACCCGGCAGTTCGGTATCAGATGCAGCCATCACTCACTGGCCCAACGCCTTTTTTCTGCGAAACAGTGTCTGGCAGCAAGGGCAGTGGCCTTTCTGGAATCCGCAGAAGATGCTGGGCCAGCCCTTTGCTGCCAACCCGCTCAGCAAAGTCTGGTATCCGCCTCAATGGTTGGTGCTGGTTCTTCCGCCTACGATCCATCTGGATATTCTGCTCTATACCCATATTGCCTGGATGGTGCTGGGTGTCTTTTTATGGATGAAACAAGAGGGGCTTCACCCGTTTGCGGCTGTTTTTGCCAGCCTCTCCTTTAGCTTAAGCACAAAGCTTACGGCCCATCTGGGCGCCGGGCACCTGGATATTGTCTATGCGCTTGCCTGGGTTCCATGGTTGATAAGGTCTGTGACTGAACTTGTTTCAGTCAATGGAAAGGATAAGATACCGGTCAGGACGGGCATTCAGACCGGTTTTGCTGCTGCAATGCTGACACTGGCCGATCTGCGCATTGCACTCTATTTCCTGCTGGTCATTGCCAGCTATGGCCTGCTTAAGGCTGTTCAGGCTCGAAACATGTCGAGGGGGCTCTTCAAGATTGGCGGACTGGCTCTCCTTGTTTATTTCCTGCTTACGGTTGTTCAGCTTGTTCCACTGTTCACACTGGGACCCTCGTTAACCCGTGCAACCATCACCCCCGAAGAAGCGGGCATCTTCTCGCTGCCGATTCGCTACCTGGTGGGTATTATCCTGCCTGACTTTGGCGGTTTCCACGAGTGGATGACTTACCTGGGTATGCCAGTATTGGTGCTGAGTGTAGCTGCTTTTGCTGACCGCCGGCAGCGTGGCATATCGGTGTTCTGGCTGGTGGCACTCACTGGCAGTCTCGTTTGGGCGCTTGGCACAAATGGCCCTCTCTTTGACTCTGTAGTTCACATTGTGCCGGTGATAAGCTGGCTGCGGGTGCCATCACGAGCGTATTTTGTGGTTTTTCTTGCGGTTACAGCTCTGTCTGCATATGGGATGGACTGGTTGATCAGGCGCTCCGAGACGCGTGCAGCCGTGCTTCCTGGGGCGGTGCTTTTGGTGATTGGGGCAACCGTTGTCATCTATGCTCTGCTGGTGCAGCCTGTCATATCGCTCTTTTCGCTGGGTCTTTCTTGCATACTGACAGGTGCAGCTCTGACCCTGATTGGTATGCCCGGTCTGGTGGTCGACAGTAGCAGGTTCAGGATGGTTGGCGTTGTCCTGCTGATTGCCTCACAGGGGGCATTATCCCTGTGGATGGCTGCCACGCTGGTAGCTGGTCGATGGATATCTGATATTGACCGGGTTGATCAGGCGGTCCTGGATGCGATTGGCCCCGATTATGGCATTGTATATTCGCCATCATTCAGCCTGCTTGGCCCGACGGCTGCAGAAGCGGGGATATCCACCCTGCATGGGGTTGATCCCTTTCAGCTTCAATGGACAGCAGAACTCATCGAGAGGGCATCTGGCGTGGATATTGCCGGATACAGTGTCACTGCGCCGCCGCTGCCCATACTGGAGGATACGGGTGCATCCATGCCTGAGTATGATGCGCCTGATGGCCGCCTTCTGAGTGCGCTTGGCGTGACCCATATTGTTGCTCAGTATCCGCTTGGAAATGACAGCATTCGTTTTGTTGGGATGGTTGGCGATCTGTACCTGTATCAAACGACAGGTAGCGCGGTCGTCTGGGTGGAGAGTACTGACGCGCCATTTCTTTCCGGCAGTGCTGTACCTAGTGTCGACAGCCACCCATCGCCAAACAAGGCGCTGTCCACCACTGTGGATACGACTGGCTTTACAAAGCCGATGATCCTGGTGATTCCCCAGTCCTGGTCGCCCGGCTGGAGAGCTTTTGTGGACGACCAGCCGGTTCCCGTCCTGAGAGTGGCAGATGCATTGCCGGGCGTTGAACTGCCTCCACAGGGCGCACACACCGTTGAGGTTGTCTACCGGCCCACAGGTGAGATCATCGCAGCCATTATCAGCGGGTTGAGCGCGCTGTCGCTGCTGATATTTGTTATCATCGCGAACAGGGGTAAACGCAGCAGGCGATTGGATCGCCAAACAAGTCGGCTGCCTTCACAGTATTCTGCAAGGACAGAAGGCAGATGAACCGTCTCAGGCCGTGGGTACCGATGATCGTCCTCACGCTTGCAGCCTCTATTCTTTTCGGGTCGCTGTTAAGCGGTAAAGTGCTGTTCTGGGGCGCTGCCGGGCTCCAGTTCTATCCCTGGCGCGAGACTGCCTTTGACATGCTGCGCCGGGGTGAATTACCTCTCTGGAATCCACTGGTCGGGCATGGCGCGCCGCTGCTGGCTAACTACCAGACTGCTGTGTTTTATCCGCCCAACTGGCTTTACCTGGTAATCCCCACTGCTTATGCCCTGGGGCTGGTGGGGATTCTTCATATTCTATGGGCCGGGCTGGGAATGATGCTGTTCCTCAGGGGGCGCGGCGTTGATCTTCTGGGGCAGGGAGTTGGTACGCTGAGCTTTGCCTTGAGCGGGTATATAGTCGCCCGGTTCAGCTTCCTCAGCATCACCAGCACAATAGCCTGGCTTCCCTGGCTGTTTCTGGGTGTTGATAGGCTGCTGGAGGCGGGGCAAAGGCGCAGGCTGCTGCTGCGGCAGGTTCTGTTGCTTGGGGCTGTCATTGGCATGATGCTGCTGGGCGGTCATGCACAAACAGCCTTTTATGGACTGTTGTTTGCTGGTTGCTACAGCCTGTGGCGACTTGGCAGGCTTTACAGACAGAACCGGCAGCATATACCGTTTCTCATACTGGGGCTGGGTGGGGCGGTATTTCTGGGGCTGGCGCTGAGCGTGGTTCAGCTCATCCCGACATTGGAATACACGCTGGTCTCACAGCGCGGCGATGGGCTGGACTATCAGGCAGCGCTGAGCTATTCCTTCTGGCCCTGGCATTTCCTGACGCTGCTGCTTCCCCGGTTATTCGGGTCGCCGGCAGATGGGAGCTATTGGGGATATGGGGCTTACTGGGAAGACGCTGTTTTTGTCGGCGTGATCACAATCCTGTTTGCAGGCAGGGCAATCCATTGCTGGCGGAAATCGCGAGCTCAGGGTGAAAGACCATCTGATGCACCGTTTTTCGCGTTCAGTATCCTGCCCGTCAGCCTGCTGGCGCTGGGCTGGCATACGCCGTTCTTCCCCTGGCTGTTTGAAAACATCCCCACCTTTGACCTGTTCAACGGCCCGGCACGCTGGATGATCCTGGTCGTTTTTGCCCTGTCGGCCCTGGGCGGCGAAGGCGCGCATGAACTGGTTTTGAATCGCAACAGATCGCCTTGGGGCATGCTGCTGGCAGTGCCGGGTATTGCGCTCATCATTGGCGCAGTCGCGGGCCGGCGGTTGCTTGGCAGCGCGCTGATCCCGACCTTTGTGCCATCTTTCATCCAGTTGGGAGTAACCTTGCTGGTTATCGGAGCAGTCCTGGTGCTGGGAAGGTCAGGGAAGGGCTGGAAAGGTGGGGGAACGCTCTGGCCCTTGCTGCTGCTGCTGGGTATCCTGTCTGTTGAACTTATCGTGGCGCACCGGGGCCTGAATCCCGGGATCGAACCGGTTTTCTATTCTACCCGCAGTGACCTGGCTGATACGGTTCCTTATGGAACGCGGGTGTTTTACCTGCCGGCGGATGAGCGCCAGGCCAAGTTTGACGTATTTATCGATCTCGACGACTACAGGCCGGGTGACCTGGGCCACTGGCTGGCGATGCGACAGGCTGCCTTACCCAACCTGGGTGTGCCGGATGGTATGTTGAGTGCAAACAACTTCGATCCATTGCAGGTTGGCTGGCATTCGCAGATGCTTCGCGATCTGGATCAACTGCCGGACGAGGAACTGGTCGAAGCGCTGCGGGCAATCAATGTGACCCTGCTGCTCTCACCGGGGGATCACACTCTCTCGTTGCCAACTGACAGATTTGGTGAGATAACCGCTTATCGCATTCCTGAGCCGTGGGGACGTGTTTTTATTGGGGCCTGTGAGCCAGTCACTGATGGTGTGACCTGCCAGCCTTATGCGGGAACAGCAGAAATTACCAGTGAGTCGCCGAATTACCTGCTCATTTCCGCTGAACTCGATCAGCCGGGCTGGCTGGTGCTGCTGGATACGTACTATCCGGGCTGGCAGGCTTACGTAGATGGTCAGGAAGTTGATATTGAACGTGCAAACACGGCATTTCGTGCGGTTTGTGTATCGGCAGGTGCCCACGAAGTCCGATTTGTTTATCGACCGGCAAGTGTGATTGCAGGCGCGGTGATCACGCTTGCCGCAAGTATTGTATCTGTGGTGGTCCTTGTATTCATACGCCCGGATCATCTCCGCGCCGGCTCGCGAACTTGCGAAATTTGACGGGGAGAATACCGGGTGGATATAGTTCTGCCGCGCAGCCTTACTGCCGGACGCTGATTGTCTGGCTTTCAGACAAATAAGAGTGGTGACTGTGAAGACGATCCTCATCGTCCCGACCTATAATGAATATGACTCGATTGGCGAGTTAGTCCCCATGCTCCTGGCGCTGCCGGTTGAACCGGTCGTCATAGTTGTTGACGACAACTCAACCGATGGCACTGGCGAACTGGCAGATACGCTGTCCGATAACTTCCGCGGGCGTGTGCTGGTCATCCACCGTCCCGCAAAACTGGGGCTGGGTACCGCCTATCTTGCCGGGTTCGCCAGGGCGCTGGACGAGCAGGTAGACGCGATCGTGACGATGGATGCGGACTTCTCCCACCACCCGCGCTACATTCCTGCCATGGTCGACATGTTGAACGCTGGCTATGACCTGGTCATTGGTTCCCGCTATGTGCCGGGCGGCGCAACACCGGACTTCCCGCTCTCAAGGCGTATGTTGAGCTGGTGTGCGAATACCTTTGCCCGGACAATGCTGGGATTGCAGGCGCGGGATACCACCGCCGGGTTTCGCTGCTACCGGCGGAGTGTGCTGGAATCGCTGCCGCTCGATACGATCTTTAGCAGCGGCTACTCCTTCCTGGTCGAGATGCTGTTCATGGTGCAGCGTGCGGGTTACCGGGTGGGTGAGGTGCCGATCACTTTTGAAGACCGCAAACAGGGCCAGTCAAAGATCTCGCAGCAGGAAATCCTCAAAGCGATCTACACAGTCATGAGACTGGCGATCCTTCGCCTTTCTCTCTGGCTGAGACGATAAACCAATCCCCTGGTTTACAATCAGCAGTAATCTCAGGCTTGCCATTGTCCAATCATCCGGGGTAATGTAGCATTGCGGCATCATAATCAGGACCACACGATGACACCTGCCCGATCTGACCACGGGGTAAAACGGTATCTTTCTTCTCATGCAGGCTTGCTGCTGGCGGTTGTCCTTGCGCTGGCTTTGAAGCTGGCGCTGGAGCTGTCGGGCGCGATCACCTTCAACTCAGATGAGGGGGTCATGACGGTTATGTCACGCCACATCCTGCGCGGAGAATTCCCCATTTTCCACTATGGGCAGTCGTATATGGGTACGGTTGAAAACCTGCTCATGGCTGCCAGCTTTCTGATACTTGGCCAGACGGTTTTCACGGCGCGGATTGGCGTGATTCTGCTCTATTCGCTGGGTGTTGTCGGGACAACATACTGGCTTTCATACCGGATTTCTCAAAACCGATTTGCCGCAACAGCCGCGGCGCTGCTGGTGGCGATCCCCCCGGTCATGATCACGCTCTACACCTCGGTTTCACTGGGCGCGTGGATTGCCATCCTGGTGATTGACAACCTGGTCTATTATCTGGGCTGGGACATCCTCACCGGCGGAAAAACAGGTCTGGGTTGGTGGGTGCTGGTTGGGCTGCTGGCTGGGGTTGGATGGTGGGAACTGCCGATCACTGCCGCTTCATTTGGTCCGCTGACCCTCCAGGGGCTATGGCGCTATCGGAAAAACCTTCCCTGGTTAAAGGTTGCCGCGTTGTCTGTAGCGTTTCTGGTTGGCGCAGCGCCCTGGCTGTATGCGCTGGCGACCCGCGCCCGTTATATGTTTGGCGATCTCATCGGCGTGCGGCTGACGGCTGCAACCGCCGGTGACCCGGTTACAAGCGGTCTGCCAGCACGTCTTATGTCTGCCCTGCTGCTCAACATCCCTGCGTTGTTTGGCCTCCGATCTTCCTGGTCAATGGAATGGAACCTGCTCCCGGCGGGTGTGCTGGTTATCGCGTTTTATATCGGCGTGCTGGTATATGGGATTCGGGTGGTGTTCAACCAGGGTGCAGCAGGCTATCGCAAGGTGGCTTTTATCAGCCTGCTGGGTGGCTGGCTGCTGATCATGGTCATTTTTACGCCCAGCCCTTTTGCGATTGATCCAAGCGGTCGGTATATCATGCTCCTGTACCCGCCAGCCGTGATGATCGCTGGTGACCTACTGGGACGCATCCGGAGCGGCGAGACGAGCCTGCCGGAGAAACGCGGGAAGTGGCTCGGCCCGGTGATCCTGGGGTGCCTAGTGACCTATAATCTCTATGGAACCGTGCGGGCAGCGCTGAACAATCCGCCCGGCCTGACCACCCAGTTTACCGAAATTGCCCATATCCCCCACAATCATGATGAGGAACTGATTGAATTCCTGGACTCGTTGGGCAACGACCGTGGCTACAGCAATTTCTGGGTCACGTTCCGGTTTGCCTTCCTGACCGGGGAGCGGGTGATCCTTGCGCCGGCGCTGCCCTATAAGCAAGACCTCAGTTACACCTACCGCGACAACAAGTATCCGCCGTACATGGAGATGGTTGAGGAAGCGGAGCAGGTTGTCTATGTCACCAGCAACCATCCGGCACTGGATGCGGCAATACGCGCCCGGCTGGATGAGTTGGGCCTCTTCCATCGCGAGGAGAGGATTGGCCCCTATACGGTTTTCTATGATTTCCCCTACCCGGTGTCTCCAGAAGAGTTAGGCCCGTTTGGGATAGTTACCGGCAACGAGATATATGAGTGATGGGTAAAAAGCGAATTGTCCTTGATCTCAATACGCTGGTGCTGGTGATTATCTTCGCTGGCGTGTTCGCCATGGCCTTGCGTGCGCCTGTTGACACCGACATGTTCTGGCATCTGCGTGCCGGGCAGTGGGAAGTCGAAAACGGGGCTATTCTGAGAACCGATGTTTTTTCCTATACGCGGTCAGGCGAGGACTGGATCAATGTCTACTGGCTGTCCCAGGTCATTCTGTATGGATTATATCGCCTGCTGGGTGATGTTGGGCTGGGGCTGTTCACAGCATTGCTGGCTGCCGCAGGAATGGCTTTTGTCTACCGGATGGGTTCGGGAAATGCGGTATTCCGTGGTTTTCCGCTGGTGATCGCCGCTTCCGCTGCCGCCATTTTCTGGTCGCCGCGTCCGCAGATGTTTTCCTTTTTGTTCAGCGCCGTCATGCTTTACCTGCTGTGGCTTTATTTCAAACGGGGTGTTGATCGCCTGTGGTGGATTCCGGTTATCATGGTGCTGTGGGTTAACCTGCATGGCGGGTTTGCTATCGGGTTCATCCTGCTTGCGCTGACAGCGATTGGCTTATTTGCGCGCTGTTTTTTTGCCGACGTAGTGCCCATGCTGGGTACCGGGCAGTTTGATCGCCATGCATTGGTGCATGGACTGAAACCCGTCCTGCGGCTGGCGATTATCGGGCTGGTGTCGGTAATCGCGCTGTCGGTAAATCCCTATGGCCCGCAGATGATTCTGCTGCCATTCAAAACGGTGGGCATTGGCGTTCTTCAGGATTTTATTAATGAGTGGTCCTCGCCTGATTTCCACCGGCTGGCAACCTGGCCATTTATCTGGCTGATGCTGGGAACGCTGGCAGCAGCGGCGTTTTCCCCGAAAAAACTGGACTGGGTTGACGCGGTGCTGGTTACCGGAACAGCCTATGCTGCGCTGCTGGCGGGCAGAAATATCGCGACCTTTGCCATCGTCGCAGCCCCGGTATTAATGGAGCATCTCACTGACTGGCTGTCAGAACTGGGGGTGCGGCTCAATCTTCAGCAGAAACCCGGTCGCGCAATGCTGGCGCTCAACTGGGTGTTGGTGCTGGTTGTGTTGGCCCTGGTTGTCATCAAAGGGGCGGCAGCCCTGAACCCTGAAACGCTCGACACTCTCCGCCATCAATATCTGCCAGTTGATGCTGTGGAATACCTGAATGAAAATCAACTGCCTGAGCCCTTGTTCAACAGCTATAACTGGGGCGGTTATCTGATCTGGCAGGCTCGTGGCTACAAAGTGTATGTTGATGGGCGCACCGACCTCTACGATGACGAAATCCTGACAGAATACCTTGCGATCTACTTTGCCCATCCTGGCTGGGAGACTGGATTGGAGGCAGCCGGTATACATACAGTCCTGGTAGAGGTCACCAGTCCGCTGGCCCGCGTGCTGGCGGTTTCTGACGGTTGGGATGAAGTCTACACAGATGAACAGGCGGGTATCTATGTACGGGACGGCGGCTGACAGGAGGCGGCACTGATGCCGGGAGACGTGGGATGAAGTGGCAGCGGGTGGCTGCGCTGGCGGCGTTTCTGTGGTTTGGCGTGCTGGCGGTGGGTTACATGGTTGTACACGCACCGGTCGCTGCTGCCAGTCTGGCGGGTTTAGGCCGCACGCTGCTTTGTATCCTGGCTGTCCTCCTGCTGGTTGCGCTGGCAGGAGCGCTTGGGACCCTCGTCACAGGCCGCCTGGCTGGCCTGTATGACCTTGAGCGGGTGGCAGTATCGCTGCTGTTCGGCCTTGCACTGATTTCGCTCGTTATCCTGCTCCTGAGCCTACTGCACCTGTATCCGCCTGCCTGGCTGGGCTGGCTGCTGACCGCTGGATTGACGTCGGTGCTGTTCCGACCGCTGGCGGGCTGGTGGAGGAAGCTCACAAATGGGATGCGCTCGTGCATCACGCGGGAAGATGGGTGGTATCTGCGCTTTGTCCAACTTTCCATCCTTGTAATGCTGGTTCTGGCCCTGATCCTTGCGCTGGCCCCGCCCACAAAGTGGGATTCACTGACCTATCACCTGGTTGGGCCGGAAACCTACCTCGAAAATGGGGGTACGGTGAGTATCCCCGAAAACCATTTCTTGGGATTTCCCATGCTGGCCCACATGCTGTACCTGTGGGTGATGCTGCTGTCGGGGCCAAATGCTGTGGCGCTTCTCCACGCGGTATTTGGTCTGGCTGCCCTGCTGCTGGTGCTGGGATTCTCGCAGCGCATCGGGTACAGGTCGGCAGGCTGGCTGGCCGTGGCGGTGTTGCTGATCAGTGATACTATCCGGGGCGAATTCTCCTGGCCCTATATCGACCTGGCGCTGATGGCATATACCTTTGCTGCGGTGGCGCTGGTCATTGCGGACGGGGAGAACGGCGCAGGATACCGGTATACCATTCTGTCGGGGATATTCGTTGGCTGTATGCTGGGAGTCAAGTATACCGCTGCCACTTACACAATCGGGTTAGGGTTACTCTCTTTATGGGCGCATCGAAAACCATCCTGGTGGCGATCAGTGAAAATCACCGCTCTGCTCACGTTTGTCGCCTTACTCTCATTTTCGCCCTGGCTGGTAAAAAACCGGATTGTTGACGGAAACCCGATTGCCCCCTTTGTCTGGGGGACTGCCGGCTTTGACGAACTTGACCAGTGGTACTACCTGCTGCCGGGCACCGGGCTTTCCCTGCTAGAGATACTCGTGCTGCCTGTTCAGGTGCCGGTATTTGGCGCCGAGATGGGAACCTTTCAGGGGGCGACCGGTCCCTTGCTGTTTGCGCTTATTCCCTTTGCTTTTCTGGGGTGGAAGAAGCGATTACTGGGGTATCGCCGGGCAGTTGTGTCGCTGTCGGTTGTGGCAGGGTGTGGTTATGCGGCCTGGCTGGCAGGTGCGGCAAGTTCGTGGCTGCTGCTGC
>JAFGNO010000249.1 GCA_016926985.1 Anaerolineae bacterium | reverse complement strand
GCAGGCACTGGTTTGTTAGCCAGTGCCTGCTGCTGTTATTACCTGTCTCTCAGGAAACGATCTTATGAGAAATCCAAAGGTTCAAAGTCGGTGACTGGCCCCTGATCGTCCTCATCGTCCGGTGTGCCCAGCGGTGTGCTGCCATAGGTGGGCTGGGGTGGGATTGGTGGCGCGCTGGGCGGCAGCGTGGGTTGTGGGATAACCGGCATCGGATTTGGGGTTCCAGATACCACTCGCTTAAAAACGTAGGTCAGTGGGCTGCGTCCGCGCCCCCCCTCGTTGGGGAAAACGCCGACCATCTCCCATCCCTGGTCGCCCAGCTTCCCGATCATGGCTGGCCATCCCTGGTGTAAATCTGTCTCCACCGGTATCCGATCAGGGAAGAACTGCTTCAGCATTCCTACACTGTTAGATCCCACTTCGATCTGGCAATACTGCCACTTGGTGCGATTGCTCATGCTCTACACTCCTGGTTTGCATCCTGTATCACTTTACGCAATCAGATACGGAATGTTTCATTCAGCGTGGGAATGTATACGTCCTGATAACCAGCCTCATCCCTCAGGCTGCGTGCCAGCGCCTGTGCCGCATCCAGCTCCCCATGCACCAGGAATACTTTCCCCGGACGGCGCCGGGTGAAGGCATTGGCCCACTGAACCAATCCCTGGTGATCGGCATGCCCGCTGAACCCGTTGAGTACAAGCACCTCGGCTTTCAATTGATATTCATCGCCAAAAATCCTGACCGGGGATTGGTGCTCAACAATCCGACGACCCAATGTATCGGGTGCCTGCCATCCCGCCACAATGATGATATTGCGGGAATCTTCGATATTGTTTTTTAGATGGTGCAGGACCCGTCCGTGCTCCATCATTCCCGAAGCACTGATAATCACAGCCGGGTCCTTCAAATAGTTGATCTCTTTGGATTGCTCAACCTGCCGGACATAGCGCAGGCGGCTGAAACCAAAGATATCGCCATCCGGGTCTTCCCGCGTGAGGTAATTCAGAGCCTCTTTATCATATGCCTCCGGGTGAAGCCTGAATATATCGGTTGCATTCACCGCCAGAGGACTGTCGACAAATACCTGAATCTCCGGGATATCCCGGTTGTGGAAGGCTTTATTCAGGGTGTAGACAATTTGCTGGGTGCGTCCTACGGCAAAGGCCGGGATGATCACTTTGCCACCACGCCGGTAGGCGCGGACAATGGCCTCTTCCATCTCGTGTTCCGACTCTTCGATAGGGGGATGCATACGGCCACCGTAGGTGCTTTCCATGATCAGCACATCGGCTTCATCCAATAAAACCGGGTCTCTCAGAATCGGGATTTCAGGGCGACCGATATCGCCGGAGAAAACCAGCCGCCGATCTGCTCCAACTTCATGGTCGGTTATGTCCAGCGCAACAATCGCCGAGCCCAACATATGCCCCGCGTCATAGAATGTCACAGCAATATCGGGGGTGATGGCGTATCGTCGTTCATAGCCAATAGCCAAGAAAAATGCGAGGGACTGGATAGCCTCCTCCTCCGTGTAAAGCGGGTCAACCGGGAGTTCCCCAGTTCGTTTATGCTTCTTGTTAATATATTCAGCATCACGCTCATGAATAAAGCCACTGTCACGCAGCATGACCGAGCACAAATCTCTGGTAGCGAATGTGCAGATGATGTCGCCCCGAAATCCATTTTTGACCAGGTTGGGGATATTGCCGGAGTGGTCAATATGAGCATGAGACAGGACAAGCACGTCCACACTTGCCGGGTCAAACGGGAAATTCTTGTTGCGCTTATAACTCTCTGCGCGTTTGCCCTGATACAACCCACAGTCAAGAAGAATACGCTTGCCGTTTACCTCAACCAGATGCTGAGACCCAGTAACAGTCTGGGTCGCGCCACAAAATGTGATCTGCATACTTACCTCCGGGAATTATAACCCTGGGCCCAATCATAAGGCCGGGGTATCTGTATTGGCAACTACGCGGAGAATTTCATCGCCATAGGTCTGACGGCGCCACTGTCCAAGATGCGCGATCTCCTGCAAGTCCTGGTGAGACTGCGGCGCTGCATGTGCCAGCTCCCACAACACCTCCCGGGACAATATGACATCTGAGGGAACCCGCCGGTCGGAAGCCTTTTCTTTCCGCCATTGGTGCAGCGCCTCATAGCGATTCTGGACCGCGTCATTCGTATGACCTCGGCCATTACGCCGGGGAGGGATGGGAGGATCGGCCAGCAGCCCACGTTTAATAGCTCTGATAATTTTCGCCCCTGTCCGGCGTGCGCTGTGTTCGGAAAGCCCGCGCATGGCTACTACCTCATGGTGCGTCATCGGCTGTTCAATGGAAAGAGAGACAAGCACCTGATCGGTGAATATTTTAAATGGGGGAATATCACGCTGCTGGGCCAGTTCTTCGCGCAGCAGATACAGTTCCCTGACAACTGCTGTCTGCTGACCATTCAGGCTTCTCACCGCTTTGATCCGCCAGAATCCTTCCGGATCGAATTGTGGGCCATTCCAGGTCGCCCTGCAGACATCATCAAACATCTCGCGCGCTTCTTCAAGATGACCGCCAGCCTCCAGTTGTGCGTATATTTCGTCCCGGAGGGGCAGCAAGAAATGCGAGTCTTTCTGAGCATATAACAGGAGTTCTGCAGACAGAGGGCGCTTTCCCCAGTCGGCTCGCTGGTTCCGCTTGTTGACCTTCACACCATAGGATGCTTCCAGGATGTTGCCCAACCCGGTATGTTTCCAGCCCAATACCCGCGCAGCAATCATGGTGTCAAACAGATTGGAGAAAACAAAGCCGTAATCCCGCCTCAGCATCATCACATCATACTCAGCGGCATGCAGCACTTTCTCGATCTGTGGATCGGCCAGCATATCCCCCAGCCACAACAGATTATCAGAGACATCCAGCGCCAGCGGATCGATCAGGAAATCCTCATAATCGGTCGAAATCTGGATCAGGCATACATGGGGTGTGTAGGCGTACAGGCTGTTGGACTCGGTATCAAGAGCAAACCGTTTAACTCCCCGCAGGGCCTGCCGGATTGGAGCCAGGTCTTCTGGCGTATCAACAATATACGGCGCAGGAAGATAGGAGGGGGGGCGGAATGGTTGTTGGCCCATCATCACAACCACCGGCGATAACGAAAGTAGGCCAACATCAAGAAAGAGACCAGCAGCATCACCCCCATGGTTATCCAGAAGCTGTGGAGGGAATTTTGAAGGGGGATAGGGATATTCATCCCCAGGATGCCCGATATCAGGGTCAGCGGCAGCATAATCACGGAGATCACTGTCAGAATCCGCATGACCTCATTAATCCGGTGAGCCGCCAGCACATCAATGGTATCGGCCAACCCGGTAATGACTTCGGCGTCATCATCGACAATATCACGGGCTTTCTGGAGGTGGTCCAGTATGTCGCCAAAATACACGTCCAGATCTTCCCGGATGAATGGGCGGTCGACCTGCTCCAGGTTATACAGGATGGGCAGTTGTGGGCGAATGATCCGGCGCAGGGCAATAATATCACGCCGCACAAACGATATCTCCTGCAAAACCTCGCGGATATTGTCGGTAAACATCCCCTCTTCAATTGAGCGAATGTTGGTGTCCACCTTGCCAAGGATCGGAAAAATATAGTCAACAAGCTGGTCGATGATTGTGTGCAACAGATGCCCGGCCCCAGATGACATATGGGCATTCCGGGCCTCTTCGTCGTTTTTGTACAGCTCGAAAAGATGATTTAGCGGCTTCAAATCGCCATCTTGAACGGTGACAAGAAAACCTGAGCCAATAAAGAAGTCCACCTCAAACGGGCGTGATATGCGCCTGACGCTGTCCCAGAAGGGGAAATGTAAAACGATGAACAGGTAATTGTCATATTCATCGATCTTGGGCCGCTCCATCCGGCTAAGACAGTCTTCCAGGTCAAGGGGATGGAAAAAGGTATAGAACTCGCCCAGTTTCTCAATATCGGTGGGGGTTGCCTTGGTTATATTGGTCCAGGTGAGACGCCCGCAGTTCAGGGCCTCAATAGGCATAGCAGATCACTCGGTATTTTCATGAGTAGTAAGATAAAACGGCTGGGACGAGTATAAATGACCCGGTTCAGGCTGGCAAAGATTCGGTGGGCTTGGAAGTCCGCCCGGGGTCAACTGTGTCCGAAGAGACCCCATTCACGGGGTTGTGCGCGGCGTCGCGCGCGGCGGCCCCTGCGCTCCTGCCATAGACTTAAACCTGCGACATAGACAAAACCCGCCGCATAAAGAAGCATAAAGGGAGTCAGTGCGGGCAGCCGGCTGATGGACAATATGCCTACTATCAGTGAGTAAACAGCCAGGAGCAGTTCAAGCCAGGTCGTGAAGGAAACAGGGAGGGTGTAACTGCTGCTTAACCAGCCGCTTTTAGATTCCTGAACATGAAATTTGGGCGTGCGTTTGAAGGCCAGGTTGTTCCTGGTCAACCCGCGAACAACAGCCAATGTGTTGCTGACTGTGATGCCAATGCCCATGGCCATGAATACCGGAAAGAAAAGCAGGCGGGTTTTCCAGTCCCTGTAAAGCTTCCGTTGGCTGATGAACGCCTGCAAAGGAGAACCAAGCATGGCCAGACCCAGGCCCGCCAGTGGCAGGTTGCCCAACCCTCCCATCAGCAACAGGGGTAGGGTAAGGGCCAGTATTAATAGCATCAAGGGATGCAGGAAATAGCCACCCAAGTGGATCAGCCCCTGGAGTTTCTGCCACATGGTCAGATGCGAGCTCAGAAGCCTGCTCCCCAGCTTCCGCAAGCACTGAACGGTGCCGGTTGCCCACCGGGATTGCTGGCGTTTGAAGCCCATCATCAGGGGAGGGATCTCAGCAGGTGTGCCCACATCTGGCAGATACAGAAACTGCCATCCCCGCAGCTGTGCGCGGTAGCTCAGATCGATATCTTCGCTTAACGTGTCATGCTGCCACCCACCGCTGTCCTCGATGCACAGGCGTCGCCAGACCCCGGCTGTTCCAGAGAAGTTCATGAGCAACCCGGAACGATGGCGAGCGGTTTGCTCTACCACAAAATGGGCATCCAGGGCCAGGGCCTGTGCCCGTGTCAGGGGACTGGTTTTAGCATTGAGATGTGCCCAGCGAGTCTGAACCATCCCCAGCTTATCGTTGTGCAAAAAATAAGGCATCACGTTCTTTAGAAAATCGGGGGCGGGAACGAAATCCGCGTCAAACACAGCTACATAAGGTGCTGTCGTTTGCGTCAGGCCATGTTTCAAGGCGCCCGCTTTATATCCTGTCCGTTCCTGCCGTCTGATATGGACAATCTGTAAGCCAAGCTGCTTTGCTGCAGCAACAGCCCTGGCTGCAATTGAAACTGTGTGGTCATCTGAATCATCCAGAAGCTGGATCTCCAGCCGGTCTTTGGGGTAGTCAAGCTGGCTTACTGCTTCGACCAAACGGGTTACAACATGCTGTTCGTTGTAAATTGGAAGCTGCACAACCACCAGGGGCCAGTTGTTTCCTTCCAAGGGAGCTGCTGAAGGCGGCGCTTCCCGGCGGTGCAGCAAGTAGAGGATCGACAGCACCAGTGTGTTGAAGCCCACAACTGCCAGACCCAGGGTGCTGATACTATATAGAATCTGCAAAACATTTACTGCTGTCGTCATAACTCCTCAATCAATTTCAGTGCGTTCCCCCGGCTTCGGATGATACCGTGCGGCTGGCAAATTGCCATAAATGCCTCGCCAGCCCAGACAATT
>JAFGNO010000248.1 GCA_016926985.1 Anaerolineae bacterium | reverse complement strand
GACAACAAGCCCGCCAAATATACTTCCACCAATAATCAGCCACTTTTTAAGCTTGGGTGACATTTCCTCTCCTCCTGTATATGGGATTCTTCCCACCAGTCTATACACGATATAACCAGATATGCTCTGGGTGTCTGATAATATGACGTCATATATATGACCATAGTTCCACCAGAAGTATTGTACACCCAAAGGCAAATAAGACTACAGACTGTTTTTGTGTACAATAGCAACAGGGATATATGGTTACAATAAGTTGAATATGAGGATTGCGCCATGGATCAGATCAATGTTCTGATAACCAAACCTTTTCCAGAACACATGCTGGAGAACCTGATCGGGATTTCTCCCCGGATTTCTATCCTCCAGCATGAGGCCAAACAGGTGGACGATCTGCCAGATGATATCAGTGCCGTCAATGTCCTGTATACGCTGAATACCCTTCCAGACCCGGAAGCAGCCCCGGCATTGCAGTGGGTGCAACTTCATCATGCGGGCGCTGATGACCTTGTAACGCACCCCCTGTACCTGGAAAGCGACGTGGTCTTCACCACTACGAGTGGGATTCATGCGGTGAGCGTTGCTGAATACGTGATGGCGCAAATTCTGGCCTTTGCCCACCGGCTGCCCCAGATGTTTGAGGACAAACAGTCCCATCAGTGGTCGACCAGCCGCAGGGAGCGCTATACGCCGCAGGAGTTGCGCGGGGCAACGCTGGGCATTGTTGGATATGGCAACATTGGACGCGAGGTGGCCCGTGTGGCAAATGGACTGGGCATGACCGTTCTGGCCATGAAGAATAACCTGCGGTCATTAGACCACGAGTCATATACCATCGATGGCACCGGCGACCCGGAAGCGGAAATCCCGGAGAGAATCTATCCGCCCAATGCAATCAATTCGTTTGTGGGCGAATGTGATTATGTGGTCCTGACGGTTCCGCTGATAGAAGCCACCCATCATTTAGTAGACGGGGTGGTGTTGTCCCATATGAAACCCAATGCAGTGTTGATTAACGTATCGCGTGGGGATGTTGTCGAGCAGGATGCTCTGGTTGACGCACTGGATCGCGGCTTGATTGCGGGGGCAGCCCTGGATGTGTTCCGCGAAGAGCCTTTGCCGGAGGATTGTCCTTTATGGGACATGCCGAATGTGATTATCAGCCCACATATTGCCGGTTTCTCGCCTCACTACAACCAGCGGGCGATGGATCTCTTTGCGGAAAACCTGAGGCGGTTCGTCAATGGAAAGCCACTGCTGAATACAGTTGATCGCAAAAGGGGTTATTAGAGACCGGCAATATAGCCTTCAAACTGCCCGGCGTTGCAGGCATCAATATAGCGAAGTAAATCCCCACCAGCGACCGGGTACAGGGGATGGCAAGATGTGGGCTTTGCCCCACCGGGTGCCAGGACCACATCATCCACAACGGCGCCGGAAATATCCACCTGTCGGTTAAACCGTTCAACAAGCGATTCGGTGGTGACGATCACCCGTTTTGCCCCCATCGAAAGCTCGATATCCACGCCCAGATTTCCATTCAGCCGAGCATTACCAGAGCGGTCGGCTTCCAGGGCATGAATGACGGCGATATCCCAGTCAATGGCAGGAAAGGCGGTCAGCCTTTTCCCCGGATTGTAGGGATCGTCGATGACCCGGACATCCGGGCGCAGCTTCAGCAAATCGGTGCCCAGCCAGGCGTATCCGGGCATGAAGCTGACCTGTGCCAGATGGGCGCGAATGCCAAAGCTCAGGCTGGCTTCGGTCTCCTCAATAATGGTGATAGTCCCTGCCTGCGCAGCCTTGCTGTACATTGGGGCAAGGCCAAATACCTCCAGCCCGAAATAGCAGGTACGGACAGCGGAGACCATACCTGCGCCAACGAGGAGATCGCTTTCGTATCCGGCGGTGAAGCAGAGCAGGGTGAGGTCGGCGGGGCGAGGGTCAGCAGCGAGCAGGGCATGGACAAAAGCAACCGGGCGGCGGTAAATGGTCATCCCACCCAGGGCGAGTGTTGCGCCGGTTGGGACAAGCCGGACTGCCTCGTTGAAGGAGATGACCTTGTCCGGCAGGCCCCGGCGGTTATCCATAGAGCGTCTGTTTTTTGTCTGCCAGCCGCGCAGCGACAGACTCAATATGGTCCCTGTGCTCAAGGTGCTCAATCCAACTCGTGGGCACAGCATCTAACCCAAGATAGGCAGCGCTGATCCCCCCGGTGAGGCACCCCACCGAATCCGAGTCACCGGGGATGTTCACTGCACGGCGGAGGGCGCCGGGAAAATCATCGGCGTAGCGGGTGACGCTGTAGAGCGCCAGGGACACCGCCTCTTCCGCAATCCACCCACCCCCAAGATACTCCATTGCAGCAAACTCATCGGTCCAGCTGGCCACATGCCGGGTTTTATGAATGGCAGCGATGAACTCGTCTGTGGCGTCAGGTCCAAGAAAATCCAGTACCTGGTTGGCGTATTCTTCTGGGGGCACACCAGCCAGGGCGAGCCTGATCAGGTCGGCGCAGGCAATGGCAGCGGCAATAGCTGTGGGATGGGCATGGGTGGTAACACCCGTTGCCCTGGCTACCTCACGCAGGCGCTCTGGATCGTTCTGGTAGAGGTAGCCAATCGGCGCGACCCGGACCGCGGAGCCGTTGCCTTTGGCATGGGGGATGCCGGATTCTTGCCAGGAAACCCCGGATTCAAGGGTGCGAACAGCCTCAGTGACCGTGTGGCCTGGCGCTCGGGTGTTATCGGGCGAGTTGCTCCAGGCGATCAGCCCCCGGGTAACAGCCCGCATCAGGGTATCGATGTCGGCATCGCCAGCCTCAATAAGCGCTTCAGCAATGACCAGGCTGGTCTGGGTTTCATCAGTCACAAGAGCGGGGTCGGGCGGTTCCTGGATACCCCCTTCGCCATAAATAACGGTGATCTTATCCATCTTCAGGAATTCAATGGGCCAGCCAAGAGCATCGCCCAGGGCAAGGCCATAGAGAACTGCGCGTGCCTGATCAAGATCGTTCATGCTTTACCTGTGCCTGTGGATTATTCAGCATTCAGCACTTGTAGTCTACAACAGCACACTATCGCACGCCATTAAAACACGGGGGGCGGGATTCCTGTCTTGTTCTTATCTCAATATGCTACAATCTAG
>JAFGNO010000050.1 GCA_016926985.1 Anaerolineae bacterium | reverse complement strand
GTCACCACGGAGACGCTGCACGAGGCTTTCCGTGCCGCGGCCAACGGCCCGTTGAAGGGTATTCTCGGCTTTGAGGAAACGCCGCTGGTCAGCATTGACTACAAGGCCGATGACCGGTCGAGCATTGTCGATGCCGAGTTCACCATGGCAATGGGCGGCGACATGGTAAAAGTTGTTGCCTGGTATGATAATGAATGGGGTTACTCAGTCCGCACTGTTGATCTGGTCAGGATGATGGGGCAATCCCTCTAATTCCATCTTTACCAATCTGGGGCGGGGCAGCCGTTTTGGTGTACCCCCGCCCCTTTGCTGTGAAGGAGTTCCTGCTGTGAACAAGAAAACCATTCGCGATATCGACCTGGCGGGTAAACGTGTGCTGGTTCGGGTGGATTTCAATGTGCCGATACAGGAAGGCATGGTGACAGATGATACGCGCATTGTGGGCGCCGCGCCGACCCTGAAGGCTATCCTGGAACAATCTCCCCGGTCTGTCATCCTGATGTCGCACCTGGGTCGCCCAAAGGGTGAGCGCAACCCTGACTACACGCTGGAACCTGTGGTTCCCGCGCTCTCTCGCATCATCGAAGCCGATGTTGTATTTATCGATGACTGCGTTGGAGATGCGGTTGAGTCGGCGCTGGCTGCCCTCCCGGACGGTGCGGTTGCCCTGCTCGAAAATACGCGCTTCTACAAAGCTGAGACCGAGAATGACCCCGATTTTGCCCAGAAGCTGGCCCGGCTTGGCGATATATATGTGAATGATGCATTTGGTTCTGCCCACCGGGCACACGCCAGCACCGAAGGTGTGGCGCGGCACCTACCGGCGGTTGCCGGGCTGCTGATGGAGAAGGAAATTGAGTTCCTGGGCAACGCAATTGCTAACCCGGCGCGCCCTTTTGTTGCCATTCTTGGCGGCGCAAAAATCTCTGGAAAGATTGAGGTTATTGGCAACCTGCTTCAGAAGGCCGATCGGATATTGATCGGTGGGGGGATGGCCAATACCTTCTTCGCTGCGGGTGGGCGTGAGATGGCTGAGTCCCTGGTTGACGTCGATGCACTGGATATTGCCAGGGAGACCATGAGCAGCGGGGCAGAGAAGATTGTCCTGCCACTTGACGCCCTGATTGCCGACCGCTTTGACCCTGGGGCTAACACACAGTATCTCGATGCTGATAAACCTGTGCCGGAGGGCTGGCAGGTGGTGGATATTGGTGTGAAGACAATTGAGTTTTTCTCTCAGAAGCTGGCTGATGCCATGACCATTGTCTGGAATGGCCCGATGGGCGTCTTTGAGATGGAGCCGTTTTCTCGTGGAACGCTTTCTCTGGCTGAAGCCCTTGTTGTCCGCGCTCAGGCTGGCGCGGCAGTGATTATCGGCGGTGGCGACTCCGCTGCCGCGATTAACCAGGCTGGCCTGGCGGACAAAGTGACTCACGTCAGCACCGGGGGGGGAGCCAGCCTTGAGATGCTGGAAGGCAAAACCCTGCCGGGCCTGGCAGCCTTAGATGACAGGTAGATAGACAATGGCAACTGACTGTCCGGCAGATTGCTGTGATATAGTGGATGAGATTCACGCATATCCCGAAGGAGTATCGCATGCGTATCCCGCTAATGGCTGGCAACTGGAAAATGCACAAAACGCTTTCGCAAGCGCTGGAATTGGTCAATGCGCTCACTGGTCCATTAGCCGATGTTTCCGGGGCCGGAAAAGCGGTCTGTGTGCCCTTTGTCTTTCTCCCGCCGCTTGCTGATGCGTTAAAAGGCACCGGCATCCTGCTCGGCGCGCAAAACCTGTTCTGGGAAGATGAGGGCGCCTATACCGGTGAGATATCCCCCTTGATGCTGAAAGGCCTTTGCGACCTGGTGATCATCGGTCACTCGGAGCGCAGGCAGTACTTCGGGGAGACAGACGAGACGGTTAACAGGAAGATCAGGGCAGCCATGAAGCACGGGCTGACCCCGATTGTCTGTGTTGGTGAAAGCCTGGAGCAGAACGAGGCCGGGGAAACCGAGGATTTTGTCAGTGGGCAAATCCGTGCGGCGTTCCGTGATATTGGTCCTGAAGAGGCGAAAAAGATCGTTGTGGCCTATGAGCCAATCTGGGCAATTGGCACCGGAAAAGCTGCCACCCCGGAGGAGGCCAACCGGATCATCGGACAGGTGGTTCGAGCTACCCTCGCAGGTCTTTATGGTCATGAACAGGCCCAGCAGATGCGTATCCAGTATGGTGGCAGCATGAATCCTGGCAATGTTGAAGCGCTGATGGCCCAGCCCGAAATCGATGGCGGGCTTGTTGGCGGGGCCTCATTGAAAGCCGAGGATTTTATCACGCTGGTGCGGGCAGCCGCAGCGGCAAGGAACTGAACCCGGCATATCTTATGGCATAAGGAAGCGTCATGCCTGAATGGCTTATCCCATGGCTGGTCGCGGCAGTGGTTATCTGGCCTCTGTATCGCGTTGAGGGCTGGATTCAAAAGCATATCCAGGGATTGGGGCTACTGCTCACCAATAACCCGAAAGCAGCAGTCCTGATCTATTTTCTGGCGATGCTGCCAGGCGTGGCGCTTCACGAGTTCAGCCAGTGGCTTCTGGCAAAAATACTGCGCGTAAAAGTCAAGAAATTTGAGCTGTGGCCCCAGCAGCATGGTAGCCAGATCCGGCTTGGCCTGGTAGAGATTGATAAGAAAACCGATTCAATCCGGGCCACGCTGATCGGGATGGTTCCCCTGGCTACCGGGGTGGCCGCGATAGCCCTCATTGGTGGGCTGCGGTTCAATACGGATGTGTTGATCCAGTCTCTTGGGAGCGGCGATTTACCCACTATCGTCCAGGGCTTCCGGGAATTCATGTCAGCCCCGGATTTCATGCTCTGGTTTTACCTGGTTTTTGCCATTGCCAACGCCATGCTGCCGGAAGAACATGATCGCATTAACTGGTGGCTGCCCATCGGGGTGATTGCTGCCATCACAATTTTTTTGCTGATCATGGATTTGAGCATCCTGCTTCAGGTATTTCTGGTGGGGCCGATGGCCCAGCTCGCCAACTGGTTAAGTTTTTCAGTGGTCATGGCGTTGGGGATTGATCTGGTGATGATGGCCCTGATCAGCCTGTCTGAGGTGATATTCAGCCGCATTCTGAACAGGGAAATCGAATACAAAAGCTGACTCAGCTTTCGGGTCCGGAACTTGATTGAAGGTTTCGCGACCGTCTTGACAGCCAGATGAACCCGCTCAGGCTGATCAGAGCCATCACGCCGATGGCTACCAGCTTATACAGCCTTGAGGGAATGAGCAGAGTCAGCCCCCCGAAAACCGAGCAGAACAGGTAGTAACCGATCACAATCTGCTGTTGAGATAGCCCGATATCCACCAGCCGGAAATGGAGATGGCCCCTGTCGCCCAGAGCCGGGTTCTTGCCCTGGATCAGGCGGTTGATGATCTGCCAGGCGACATCCAGCAGCGGCAGCCCCATGACCATCAGGATCGCGGCCATTTTTGCCCCGCCGATAATGCTCAATGTGCCCAGCGCATATCCCAAAAAGAAGGCCCCTGATGATCCCAGGAAAACCCGGGCTGGAAAGAAGTTGAAGGGTAAAAATCCAACAACTGCACCGAGCAGCGCAGCCGGCAGCAGCGCAACGCTGTGCTGGGGGGGATCAAGCCTGAAGGCTGCGTTGATAAACAGGACGATGCAGGCTATTGCCGTGATTCCGGCAGCCAATCCGTCCAACCCATCCAGCCAGTTGACCGTGTTCATCATCATGCCCAGCCAGAAGAGCGATGCGGTAACGGTCAGGATATAAGGAAACGTACCGGTTTGCTCGCCGGTAAATGGGTTGTTGAAATACTCAATGATGATCAGAAAGGCAACCGCGATGCCTCCTGCGATGAGCTGGGCAATATATTGGGGTAGTGGTGAAAACTCGCGCCAGTCATCATACAACCCGACCAGGAAAATAAAGGTGCTTCCCACCAGCAGTCCGGCCAGGCGGATGACTTCCTTGGGGTCAAAGCGCACAATCTGGAGACGCAGTGAGTGTGCCTGTTCGGCAGCGACCGAGTCGCTGACAAACAGCTGTGACAGAATAACGGCTACCACAAAAGCCAGATAGACCGAAATACCGCCAACCCGCGATATTTTTCCTTTATGGCGCCGGCGCCC
>JAFGNO010000247.1 GCA_016926985.1 Anaerolineae bacterium | reverse complement strand
TTTATCTGCCATGGATGGACGACCCTGAAGTGAGCCTGCTTGATTATGCCCCTGGAGACACAGTTGTACTGGTGGATGGATGGCAGGAACTGGTTGACGCCATCGACGATCTTGAGACGCAGGCGATCAGCCTGAGAGAAGCCCGGCAGGAAAGTGGCCTGATTCCCGGGGATATGCCGCTGCCATATTTGACACGTGACTACCTGGTGGATGCGATCAGGCAGGCCCGCTCGATCAACCTGGGCAATCCGCCCGACGCCGCGCTGGCTGAACAGGTTATGGAGGGCCTGGGTGACCTGTTTCTGCCCGGCCCGCGTTACGCGGGAGAACTCAGGGTGTTTCTCGATCACCTGAAGGAGCTTTCCCGTCCCGAGCAGGAAAATGTCATTGTCGTATCCCGGCAGGCGGAGCGGCTGGCTGGCTTGCTGCAAGAAAGGGTGGTGGGCTTTCGCCCCACAGCGGGGGATGATCTTGTCAAGATGCCGTCCGGAGAACCGGTATTTGTGAGCGGCGCACTGGCAGAAGGATGGATTCTCTCCACAGAGAACAGCAGGGTTCATCTGCTGACGGATGCCGAGATATTTGGCTGGAAACGCCCTGAGCCGAGGCGGCGGCGACAGCCAAGACCGGTTGCCCCGGAAAGTTTCTATGCCGATCTGAAGCCCGGTGACTATGTGGTACATGTGGAACACGGCATCGGTCAGTTTGTTGGCCTTGATAAACGGGTGCTGGGTGGTGTGGAGCGAGAATACCTTCAGGTTACCTATGGCGGAGGCAATGTCCTCTATGTTCCCATCCATCAGGCTGACCGGATGAGCCGCTATATCGGGGTTGACGACTCGCCGCCGGCGCTGTCCAGGCTTGGGACGCCGGATTGGGGGCGCATCAAAGAGCGCACACAGCAGGCCGTTGAGGAAATCGCGCGCGATCTGCTGGACCTCTATGCAAGCCGCGAGGCTGTTGTTGGTCACGCTTTCCCTCCGGACACGCCCTGGCAGCACGAACTGGAAGCGTCTTTTCCTTATGTGGAAACCGAGGATCAACTCCGGGCGCTTGCAGAAGTCAAGGAAGACATGGAAAGACCTCGCCCGATGGATCGCCTGATCTGTGGTGATGTGGGCTATGGGAAAACCGAGGTGGCGCTGCGAGCGGCATTCAAGGCGGTCATGGGAGGAAAGCAGGTCGCGGTGCTGGTACCCACCACCGTGCTTGCGCAGCAGCATTATGACACCTTCCGCCTTCGCCTGGCTGCTTTTCCGGTTGAGATTGAAATGCTGTCCCGGTTCCGCACGCGTGGACAGCAGGATGAGGTGATTGACAGGCTGCAGGGCGGCACGGTGGATATTGTCATCGGAACCCATCGACTGCTCAGCGGCGATGTGGCGTTTCACGATCTCGGGCTGCTGATCATTGACGAGGAGCAGCGTTTTGGTGTGACGCATAAAGAGCAGCTCAAAAAAATGCGCACCGAAGTAGATGTTCTCACGCTCACGGCCACCCCAATCCCGCGCACGCTGTGGATGAGCCTGACCGGTGTGCGGGACATCAGCGTGATTGATACGGCTCCAGAAGAGCGTCTTCCGGTCAGGACCTATGTGGGCCGGCGTAACAATGACCTGATCCGCGACGCTGTCCTGCGCGAGCTGGATCGCGGCGGGCAGGTCTTCTATGTCCACAACCGGGTTCAGACCATCTATTCTGAGGTTGCCCGGCTGAAACAGGTTGTCCCTGAAGCAACCTTTGCTGTTGGCCACGGACAGATGAACGAACACGAGCTTGAATCGGTCATGGCCCGGTTTGGGCAGGGCGAGATTGATGTGCTGGTATCGACCAGCATCATCGAGGCAGGGCTGGATTTTCCTAATGCCAATACGCTGGTCGTTGATCGGGCGGATCGATTTGGCCTTTCACAGTTGTATCAACTGAGGGGACGTGTTGGGCGGAGCGCAAACCGTGCCTTCGCGTATTTTTTCTATCCCTCGCGCGGCGCGATTACGCCTGAAGCGCGGGCGCGGCTGGACACCATTGATGAGTATACCGATCTGGGCTCAGGCATGAATATTGCCATGCGTGACCTTGAAATACGAGGGGCAGGTGATATCCTCGGGCTGAGGCAAAGCGGGCATATTTCAGCCGTCGGTTTCAATCTGTATACGCGCATGCTGGCCGAAGCGGTGCGCCGTGTGCGGAGCGAGCGGGAAGGTGGTAAACCTGCCCTGGAAATGGGCGAATTGCCACAGGAACCCATTACCATAGACCTGCCTCTTCCTACCTATATCCCAACCGACTATGTGCCTGATATGGCGCTCCGTATTCAGCTCTACCGCAGGATGGCTGAGCTATATACGCTTGAGGCTGTCGAGGAGTTCGGCGCGGAACTGGCTGACCGGTTCGGGCCGCTGCCCCCGCCGGTTGAGAACCTGCTGTTCCAGCTTCGTGTCAAACAGCTTGCCCACCACTCGCGTGTATCGAGTATTATGGCTGAGGGCAACCAGATCAATGTCCGGCTGGCGGGTCTGGCCCATGTCGATAGGAACTCCATGCAGCGGCAGATGGGGCAGGGCATCCGGGTCAGCCGCACCGGCATCTGGCTTCCGCGTGACCTGGACGACTGGCGCCCTTTGTTGATTGATGTTCTCTCGCAATTACAATCAATATCCCCGACTGAGACATAGATCAATGCACAAACACATGAAACCATCTTCCGGCTCTCAAGAAAATAAGAAAACTCGCCAACGAAACAGGCTGGGCTGGACCCGTGACAGTTATACCATCATGGGGATCTTTGCAGGCATCGTCGGGTTGATTCTTTACTTCTGGTGGCCTCTCGCTGAGGATTACCTGTCCCAGGTGGACTGGTCTGGCGACTGGTGGCGTTATATGGACTGGCTCCTGATCGGGATTTTCCTGGTCATGTCGCTGCTTATCATGGCGGGCGCCAATCTGAAACGCGATCTGTTGATGGTGATAATTGGCACAGCCGGGGGGCTGGTCATTGAATCGTGGGGGACGCAGACCTCAATCTGGACCTACTACACGCTGGAGCGCCCGCCGCTGTGGATCGTGCCGGCCTGGCCCATCGCGAGCCTTGCCATCGACCGGCTTGTTTCCCTGTTTAACCGGGCAACTGAGCATGTCCCAACTCGTTGGTTTGTCTCGCTTTACTGGCTGATGATGTCGTTTTTTCTTGTGTTAATGATCATCTTTGTGTGGCCGACAATTACCCGGTCGCTGACGAGCATGTCACTCGGCCTGTCTATCCTGATCATTGCCACGCCAAAGGACATCCGGATGGCGCTTATAACCTTCATGGCCGGAACTGCTCTGGGCTATTTCCTTGAACTGTGGGGGACAACCCGGCTGTGCTGGACATATTACACCCTCGAACAACCACCCCTCTTTGCCGTGATGGCACATGGCATGGCAGCATTGGCCTTCTGGCGCGTTAAGGTGCTGGCAGAGCTGCTGTTTGCCCGCTCTCGGCGGCGTGTCTCACTTGCGGAATCATCCTGATATCAGTCGCTGTTATCTTCCGCTTCATCCGGCAGCGGGTTCAGCAGGACGATATCAAGGATATCAGCCATGTGCTCAACAAGCGTGATATTGAGCGTGCTTTTGATATCCTCTGGAAGCTCATCCAGGTCCTTGCGATTTTCCTGTGGGATGATCATGTTCAGGATATTGACCCGGTGCGCGGCGAGGATTTTTTCTTTGACACCACCTACGGGCAGAACCCGCCCGCGCAGCGTGATCTCTCCAGTCATCACGATGTCATGCCGGACTGGCCTGTTGGTGAATGCTGATACCAGGGCCGTGACCAGGGTTACTCCGGCGGATGGGCCATCTTTCGGGATCGACCCTTCTGGCAGGTGCACATGGATGTCGGTTTCTTCAAACACATTTGGCTCAACGTCATATTCATCTGCACGAGATCGAAGATAGCTCAGTGCTGCCTGTGCGCTCTCCTGCATCACGTCGCCAAGCTGTCCGGTCATGGTCAGGGTGCCTTTTCCTGCCATGATGGACACCTCGACGGGCAGGACATCTCCCCCGACCTCTGTCCAGGCGATCCCGTAGGCAATCCCTACATCTGGCCTATCCCCAACCAGCGGTGGTGGAACGCGCGGCGGCCCCAGGTATTTGTGAATGCTGGATGCCGTGATCCTACGTGCATATGGCGATCCCTCAACCACCCGCCGCGCGATCTTCCGGCAGATATTGGCGATCTCCCTTTCAAAATTCCTGACTCCGGCCTCATAGGTGTACTCTCGAATAATGGCTTTAAGAGCCTTCTTCTCAAAACCCAGGCTGATGTCGGCAATGCCATGGGCTTCCAACTCGCGGGGGATCAGAAACTGCCTGGCGATCTCCAGTTTTTCCTCTTCCGTATAGCCGGGGAAGTCAATGATCTCGAGCCTGTCCTTCAGGGCTGGCGGGATCGGGTCGGTGTAGTTGGCAGTGGTCACAAACATGACCTTGCTCAGGTCGTAATCCACCTCAAGATAGTGATCGCTGAACGCATAGTTTTGCTCAGGATCGAGCACTTCCAGCAATGCAGCGGATGGATCGCCTCGAAAGTCAGTGCCCAATTTGTCGACCTCATCAAGCATGAACAGCGGGTTGATGGTCCCGGCGCGGCGCATTGTTTGAAGGATCCGTCCGGGCATTGCTCCGATATAAGTCCGGCGGTGACCACGGATTTCCGCTTCATCACGGACGCCGCCAAGCGACACCCGCACAAAATTTCGCCCCAGGGCTTTGGCAATCGACCGGCCCAGGGATGTCTTTCCTGTGCCCGGTGGGCCGACAAAGCAGAGAATGGGCGTTTTCATCTTGTCGGCTGCCAGTTTTCTGACAGCAATATGCTCCAGGATGCGGTCTTTGGCTTTCTCCAGCCCATAATGTTCCTGACTCAGAATGTGGGCCACGTGTGCCACATCCAGGTTATCGGTGGTCTGGGCTTCCCAGGGAAGCTCAAGCAGCCAGTCCAGGTAGGTACGGATTATCCCGACTTCCGGAGACATGGCTGGCATTGTCGCCAGCCTGTTCGCCTCTTTCAGGGCTTTGTCTTTGACCTCCTCCGGGAGCGCTGATTCATCCAGCTTTTCCAGGACTTCTGTTATCTCCTGCTGAAAAATGTCCCCTTCGCCCAGTTCGGATTGAATGGCGCGGATTTGTTCCCTGAGGAAGATTTCGCGCTGGGTTTTATCCACTTCCTGCTGTATCTTGTTGTGGATTTCATCCTCGATTTCGAGCACCTCAATTTCGTGCTTGAGCAGCGTGCTGACTTTTAGCAAACGCTCCAGGGGATCGTGTATATCAAGGAGGGCCTGGCGGCTCGCCGATGACATGTTCAAAGTGGTGATCACCAGGTCTGCCAGCCAGTGCGGCTCTTCTATGTTAGCTGCGTAATCGTAAGCATCTTCCGGCAGTGCCCGATTTAACTGGACACAATCGTCAAATAACATCAGGACCGTCCGCATATGTGCTTCGACTGCGCTGGTGATTGTGATGTTTTCATCGACAGGCACCGCTTTTGCCCGGTAGGCCAGTTCGTCCTGAATAACCTCGGCAATCTGGACCCTGCGCAGTCCCTGGATAAGGGCACTGGTTGTGCCATCCGGCATACGCATGGCACGCCCAAGCACCACTTCCACGCCGGTAGTGTGCAGGTCTTCGGGGTCCGGGTCCTCAAGCTCCGGGTTGCGCTGCATGACGCAGATAATGTTGGTTCCCTGCTGCTGGGCAATTCGCAGGGCATTCAACGAGCGCTCGCGACCAATGAAGAGCGGTGTCACCATATTGGGGAAAACAACCATATCCCGCAGTGGGATGGCCGGGAGGGTGATGGTTCCATCCGGGGCTTTTTCTGTGGTCCTGGCATTATCAAACTCAGCAAATGAACTGAGCATCTGGGAAAATTCGTCGTCAAAATGGCTCATAGCAACTCCGCTAAATGGTTCAGGATTGGTTCGGCTGCTTGCTCAGGGTGAGACAAGCAGGCTTCTGGCTGCGCCTGCGATGGCCAGCGAACCAGTTATAAGAAGTGTGTCAGGTGTTTCCAACCTGTTCATTGCATTCGTCACAGCCTGTGAGATCGAATCGGATAAGGTCAATTCAAGCATTTCTGGAAGACCGAGTGTCATTTTGACCCGGCCTGCCTGATCAAGCAAATCGGATGGTGAGGCGGCTCGCGGGCTCTCGGCGTGGGTGAAAATGCAAGCGTCCATCAGGGGCAAAATTGCCTCAAGCATCCCCTTAGAATCTTTATCTGCCATGCAGCCGAAAATCAGGATACGCTTCCCCGGTTCAGCAGTTGTGCCAAGCGCACTCAGGGTGTTGGCAACAAGCTGGACGGATGCCGGATTATGGGCGCTGTCAAGCACAATACGAGGAGCATTCTGGATGACTTCCAGACGTCCGGGCCATTGAATTGACTCCAGCCCCTGGTGCTTGTCTTCTGGTGACGCGACAATGCCAGCCTGATCAAGCAGACTGAGCACAGCTAATGCTGTCGTTGCATTGACGACCTGAAAGTCGCCCGGGAGGCCAATGGTATAGGCGACTCTTTCAGATTGAGGGCCTATCAGCGCCTGAGTGCCTTCCCAATCGGCTGCTCGTATCTCATACTGCCAATCGCTTCCAACCAGCAGCAGGGGGCTGTTTCGCTCATCTGCCATTCGCCTGATCACATGAAGGGCCTCATCGGGTTGAGGGGCACTGACCACCGGTGTGTTCGCTTTGATGATTGCAGCCTTTTCACCGGCGATTTCTGCAAGCGTATTGCCCAATAACTGGGTGTGGTCGTAGTTGATGCCGGTGATTACTGACACCGCCGGTTCTACCACGCTGGTTGCGTCCAGCCGTCCACCAAGGCCCACTTCAATAATGCCCACATCACAACCTTCTCGCGCAAAATGCCAGAGAGCAAGCCCGGTGCTGACCTCGAATGTGCTCAATGGCATCCCTTCAAGCAGGGGGCGGGCAGCTTCGACCAGTTCATCGAGCGCTTCACCAGCAATATTCTGCCGGTTAATCTGGATTCGTTCATGCCACTCTTGCAGGTGAGGAGAGATGTACAGGCCTGTTTTATATCCCGCTTTGGTGAGAACCTGGGCAATGAAGGCTGCCGTTGATCC
>JAFGNO010000246.1 GCA_016926985.1 Anaerolineae bacterium | reverse complement strand
GTCGGCTCCGTGATCACCTCGGTGATAAGATCGGTCATAGAGACCATTCCAACCAGTGTGCTGCCCTCAACGACTGGCAGGTGCCCCACACCCGTCTGTTGAATTAAACGGGCAATGTATTTTGCCTGCATATCCGGGGGAATAGTGATCACCGGTTTGGTCATGATTGAATCAATAGTAACATGGGTGGGATCTTTCTCGCTGGCTATCACCTTCTTGACAATATCAGAATAAGTGATGATGGCAAAAGGATCACCTTCAGAGCGCGGTATAATGATCAGACTACGTACGCCCTCCAGGCGCATAAGCTCTGCCGCATCTCTGGCAGTTGCATCGCCGAGTATTGTCGCAATTTCCACCTGCATAATATCCCTTGCCCGCAGGTCATAGTTTGCCATAGCCACATGCCCCCGTCCCTAAACTGGTCACCCGGTACCAGCATCATTATGGATTGAGCCCGATGAAGGCACAAATTCACCCGTTTTGTATGCTTGCTCGGTTTTGTAGACCATTTACAGCAGGCAAAACTACCCGATCGGTGGTTAAATTGTATACAATACCGGAGGGAAGAACAGCAACTGGAGAATCAATGCTTATGATACGGAAACTGTTAGGCTTATTTGTAATTGCTCTTTTGATCTTTGTTGCCTGCATGCCAGCAGAAGAGGGACCGGACAATGGGACATCTGAACAGGGTGCAGATTTGGGCCTGGCAACGGCGACCCAACTTCCACTTCCCACTCTCAGGCCCACAGCTACGACTGCTCCTACCAGCACACTGCCCCCCCAGGAAGACCGGGCGCCCACTCCTCTGCCAGAACCTACTGAGATCAGTGCCGAGCCGACACTCGAACCTGACGCAACCGAGGATGCTATTGTTCCCACCCTGGACCCAGGGGCTGTAGAACGCGGGATTTTTATGTCCCCACAGCTGGGTGCACCCGGTAACATTGTGATGGTCACCGGGTATGGTTTCCCGGCAAAGGCCTGGCTGACTTTGCATTGGGGGCCTGCGGATGGGGAAACCGGCCCGTTCTATTGGGGGGTTGAGACAGATGAAGCTGGTCAGTTTGAAGTCGGGTTGATTGTGCCTCCCGCTGCAAGCTGGCCAGACCCTCCCCTGGAAGAACGTGACCTGTTGCAGCTCCGGGTTTTTTCGGGCGCACTGGCACCCAATGAGTATTATTGGGCCAATTTGACCTATGCACCGACAGCAGATCCCAGTGCGCTGGTGCTGGCGTATGTGAATGAGGATTATGATTTCAAGCTGATGCTCCCTAACCAATGGACATGGAGCTGGATAGGCAATGACACCGCCGATGTCCGGTTCCAGGCCCCTGATGGGGATGGAAACGGGTTCGCGCTTGTTGTTGATGGCACCGATGAAACAGCCATAATCCCGGCAATCATGGCTCAGGAATTTCCAGGGGAAACCTATACCTCCGGGTCAATGAGCGTTGGCGTTTATCCCGGCACCGAGGTAACAACGAGCACCGGAAAAGTGGTGCAGTTTATTCCCAATAACGGCAGGATCGTCATCGTCAGCTTTGTTCTCAGTACCGGCGATGCAGCTTACAACATCCTGGGGAGCTTCCGACTGGTGGAGTAAGCGTCAGGCAGTCAACTGATACTAACTGATGATTGTTCCTATGGGCTTGCCCAGCACGGCGCGCTCAAGCGCCTCCTCCTCCCACAGGTTGAAGACCAGGATGGGAAGGTGATTATCCATACATAATGAGATGGCGGTGCTGTCCAGCACCTTGACGCGCATATTCAGCGCTTCCATGAAGCTCAGCCTATCATGCCGGTTTGCGGAGGCGTTGGTTTTCGGGTCGCTGTCGTAGACACCGTCGACCTTGGTTGCTTTCATCAGGATTTCCGCGTTAATTTCTATTCCACGCAGCGCAGCAGCACTGTCGGTCGTGAAAAACGGGTTTCCAGTGCCTGCGCCAAGGATAACAACCCGGCCCTTTTCGAGATGGCGAATGGCGCGAAGACGGATATAGGGTTCGGCAACAGCTCGCATCTCAATCGCCGTCTGCACGCGTGTTTCTACCCCCTGCCGCTCCAGGGCATCCTGGAGCGCCATTGCGTTCATCACCGTCGCAACCATGCCCATATAGTCAGCGGTTGCCCTTTCCATGCCCGCCTGGATGCCAATCTGGCCACGCCACAGGTTGCCAGCACCAATCACCACAGCAACCTGTACATCATACTGGCGAACTCGCTTGATCAAGCCGGCCACCCACATCGCCTGCGAAGGCTCAATGCCAAAGCCAGCTTCTCCTGACACAGACTCCCCACCAAGCTTCAGCAGAATCCGGTTGTATTTTGGCGTACCCGTAATCTGGCTCAAAGCACTCCCTCTCCTGTCAAAATCAGCGGTAAAAAATGGGGATTAGAGTGGCTCTAATCCCCATTGGTGACTCTCACCGGGCTTATTCCTTTTCTTCCAGCCCGTCGGGATTCTCTCCCAGTTCAAACCGGGCAAATCGGCCTACCCGGATATTTTCCTTCAGCTCCGCAATTGTCTGGGTAATCACATCCTGTATTGTCATTTCGTCATCGCGGATAAAGGGTTGTTCAAGGAGCACAACCTCGCTATAGAATTTACTCATCTTCCCGTCAACGATCCGGTCGACAATATTATCAGGCTTTCCCTGCGCTTTTGCTTCGTCCTCGTAGAGCTTTCGCTGTTCCCTGACTACCTCTTCGGGAACATTCTCAACTGAGAGATAGGCCGGATTTGCAAAAGCAATGTGAAGTGTCAGATCGTGAGCCAGCGTTTTAAACTCCTCGGTTTTGGCCACAAAATCCGACTCGCAGTTCAACTCCAGCATGACGCCCACCCGGGCCCCATGATGGGTATAGGTCTCAATGAGCCCTTCGCGTGCTATGCGGTCTGCTTTCTTCTTTGCCGTAGCCAGCCCTTTTTGAGTCAGATATTCCTTTGCTTTTTCAAAATCACCGTCGTTTTCCTCAAGTGCAAGCTTGCAGTCCATAACGGCGGCGCCGGTTTCCTCCCGCAGTTTCTTAACCATTTCCGCTGATACTGTCATTTATTGTTTCCTTCCTCGATTATCTTCGCCATCATGTGCGTTTTGTCGCAATCTCGATGGCAGCTAATTGTCATTCTCCTCGGCATCCTCTATGTCGTTATCTTCCTCATCATCGTCATCACTGTCGAGATAATCTTCGTCGTCATCTTCCGCCAGGTCTTCCTCTGATGAGTCGAGGGCGTTGTCGTCGTCGTCCAAATTATCTGTGTCTGCAGCGCTGAAAGGTTTCCGTTCTTCTTCAAATGACAGTTCGCCACTGCGAAGCTTGGCCAGTGTTGCCTGCCCAAGGAAATCCTCATCCGCGGCTTCTTCATCATCCTCAGAATAGCCGTACCCCTCGAGGTCAATATCATAATCTTCCAGGTCTTCCTCGCCGAGGTCGTCTTTGCGCAGGCCAGTGCCTTCCAGCACGGCGTCCGCAATGGTACTGGTCATGAGCTTGATTGCCCGGATGGCATCATCATTCGATGGGATAATATAGTCGATAAGGTCCGGGTCGCAGTTTGTATCGACCATGGCCACAATCGGGATATCCAGAATATTAGCTTCGTGTACAGATGTATATTCGCGGTTAACATCCACAATGAATAACAGGCTGGGCAGATTTTTCATCTCTCGGATACCACCCAGGCGAATATTCAGTTTCTCGATCTCACGGGTCAGGTTAAGGGCTTCCTTTTTGGTGATGAGATCAAATTCACCTGCATCCCGGCGACGTTCCAGCCCCTTCAAATAATCAATTCGCTGTTTGATTGTTCGCCAGTTGGTGAGGGTGCCGCCAAGCCACCGTTCATTGACATAAGGCATCCCGCAGCGGGTGGCCTCACGTTCAATGGTCTCCTGTGCCTGGCGTTTGGTGCCCACGAACAGGACCGTGCCGCTTCCGGCAACTATATCTCGCACTATGTCATAAACATCGTTTACCGCTTGTAGAGTTTGCTGGAGGTCAATAATATGGATTCCATTGCGCTCAGTGAATATATACGGGCGCATCTTTGGATTCCATTTACGCGTGCGATGCCCGAAGTGAACGCCTGTCTCAAGCAACGCCTTCATAGAAATAGGAGCCATTATTCAATTCCTTTCGTTTTATCGTCCACCGCTTTCTACCCTTCAGGAGCCTTTATCAGGCACGGCCAATCAGGTCGAGCGGTGTGATTGCTCCGCTTTTTTGCGGGGCTCCGGGCTCTCCGGAGCGGACGCATTATACCGCACACAAATCCAAACATCAATGACAGAATTTATGCCGGGATATGGCTATACCCGGTATAAGTTATTTCCTGCATTTGCAACTGCTGAACAACAACTTTACCGCCCGCCTATAGACCTTTTCCATACTAGTCATCTGGATATGTTTATGCTAAGATGAGGTTGCTACTATACGTTCCCAATTTCGTAGAAATTGCTGGAGGCGACAGCCAACCCGGATCGCCAGACGGATCACCTGGAGATTGCCTTGGGGCAGGCTTTATAGTCGTCGGCAGGATAAGACTGGTTTTACAGGCCAGTCAGGGTAGGATGATGCAGCATGGCACGTCGTAGAAATCAGCCAGAAGAGGGCAATCCACGTTTTCCGGGTAGCATAGGTCGCTCGGAAGACGAACAAGACGATCAGGGCGGGATGCTGTCCCGTCTAAATCCCTTTGGTCGTCGACAGGATGAACAGGCCCAGGACAAAGACCGGGGTGGGCTGGTCGACAACATCCGCTCCCGACTGCCATTTGGATCGGGGGATGAGGAAGATCAAACATCTCGATCCGGTTCAGGGGGAAGGCTTCCTGGTGGAACAGGAATGCGAACTGGAGGATCTCAGCGCCCAGGCAGCCTGCCCGGCGGACGCCCCGGATCGCCATCGCGGCCTGGCGGCCTGTCCGGTGGACGCACGGGCTCCCCATCGCGTCCTGGCG